>CAJNCH010000009.1:0-98683 GCA_905221225.1 bacterium | reverse complement strand
AGCGTCTTTAGGCGCTGGCTGGTAATTTGGGCTTATAGCCCTGGTACAAACCACCCGTTTGACGGGTGGTCATGATTTACTGAAGAGGAAAGGATAAGTATGTTTCAAGGTTTGAAACATTTTTAAACTAAACAATAGCAAATTTTTAAAGGTGATTTTTCAACGTAACTTCCACTTGCCTAGCTGAAGTGGAAGTTAGTCTGAAATGGATTTCTATGATGGAATTAAGTATGAGACGTGTGATTTTTTCAGAAAATTTTCTAAAACAAACAGGATTTGTTTGACATTTGTTTGAAAATTCTGTAAAATGAATTATTATATCGTTAAAGGAGAATATATGTGGAAAAACAGAAAACATTTTTTGGACATCCTATTGGCTTGTCCACCCTCTTCTTCACAGAGATGTGGGAGCGCTTTTCTTACTATGGGATGCGAGCTATCCTACTTTACTATATGTACTATAGTGTACAAGATGGTGGGTTGGGGATGGATAAGACCACAGCTGCATCGGTTATGGCGATTTATGGCTCGCTGGTATTTTTGTCCTCGGTTGTCGGTGGTTTTGTCAGTGACCGTATTTTAGGAAGTCGTAAGACCGTCTTTTACGGTGGGATTCTGATTATGCTAGGGCATATTGCTTTGGCAACACCTTTTGGACAAGTAGCTCTCTATCTTTCTATTGCCTTGATTATCTTTGGTACTGGATTTTTAAAACCCAATATCTCAGATATGGTTGGGGGAATTTATGAGAAAGAGGATGATAGACGGGATGCAGGATTTAGTATCTTTGTCTTTGGTATTAACTTAGGTGCCTTCGTTGCCCCTTATCTAGTGGGGTATCTAGGTCAGGAAGTCAATTTCCACCTAGGTTTCTCATTAGCTGCCATTGGGATGTTCTTTGGTCTGGTGAAATATGTTTTAGATGGGAAGAAATATCTGCCTGAATCAAGTCTTTACCCCACTGATCCACTTTCACAGAAGGAGCAGCAGACATTGATTAAACGCTTGCTGATTACACTTGTCATGGTTATTCTGGTGGTTCTAGGTTTAGTCTTTACTCACCAGTTTAACGTGGATATGATTGTTAATATCTTTACAGTGATTGCGGTAATCATTCCAATCTACTATTTCTTCAAAATTTTATCTAGTCAGAAAATAACTGCCACTGAGAGATCTCGAGTATTTGCCTACATTCCTCTATTTATCGCTGGAGTCCTCTTCTGGTCTATTGAGGAGCAGGGGTCCGTTGTTCTTGCTCTATTTGCAGATGATCAAACTCGACTTTACTTTAATGTATTTGGAAATCAGATTCAGTTCCCATCTAGCTTTTTCCAAAGTATCAATCCGCTTTTCATTATGATTTATGTGCCAATTTTTGCTTGGTTGTGGGGGAAAATGGGTAACAAGCAACCGTCCTCTTCTAAGAAATTTGCTTACGGTTTATTTGCGGCAGGTCTATCCTTCTTGTGGATGATGTTGCCAGGGATGCTCTTTGGGGTAGATGTTAAGGTTAGTCCTTTCTGGTTGATTATGAGTTGGGCTATTGTGATTGTGGGGGAAATGTTGATTTCGCCTATTGGTCTATCAGTCACTACTAAGCTAGCACCAAAATCCTTCCAAGCACAAATGATGTCTATCTGGTTCTTGAGCAATGCTGCTGCCCAAGCTATCAATGCTCAAATTGTAAAATTTTATACAAGCGAAACTGAAGTCGCTTACTATGGAATTGTTGGAGGAATTACGATTGTATTCAGTATTATCTTATTCTTCTACGTTCCACGTATTGAAAAGCTAATGTCTGGTATCAAATAGAGAAAAACTGGAATTTCTGTAGGAATTTTAAAAGTTAGATCAATTAGTTATTCAAAGGATTTAGTTCTGTATTGTATAGGGCTAGGTCCTTTTAGTTTGATTAATACTCTTCGAAAATCAAATTCAAACCGCGTCAACGTCGCCTTGCCGTACTCAAGTACAGCCTGCGGCTAGTTTCCTAGTTTGCTCTTTGATTTTCATTGAGTATAAAACTCACGATGTTTCTGATTTTCCTAGTGGACATTTGTCTACTTTTTTTATATAATAAAACTAAACCAAATTGGTTGAGTTGTAAAACTGACTCAACTAAAGATTAGTTTTTCTAAGGAAAATTATTTAAGACAAGGTTCTATACTAGGAGATGAAGTATGTATCAGCCAGAAAAATTAAAGGCTCGGAGGAAAGAGTTAAAACTGACACAGAAGGAAATTGCAGAGCAACTTGGGATTAGTTTTCAGGCTTATTCGGCTTGGGAACGTGGGATTAAGGAACCATCCCAGGAGAAGGTTGCTCAGTTAGAGAACATTTTAAAAGTATCCAAAGGATACTTTACCCAGATTGAGATTGTTCGTCTCTACAATAGCCTCTCCAAGCAAGGGAAGGAAAAGGTTGTTCTCTATGCTCGCAATCTGGCTCAAGAGGAACAAGCCCAGAAAGTGGCGACCATGCCAGCGCGCCTCTATGAGTACCGTGTCTACGAACGCATGTCAGCAGGGATTGGGGCGTCGGTCTACGATGACAGGAATTTTGATACTGTTTACTTTAATGAGGAGTTGGCCCATGATTTTGCGTCTTGGGTATCTGGGGACTCTATGGAACCTAAATATCAAAATGGTTCAGTGGCTCTGATTCGAGAGACAGGATTTGACTATGATGGGGCAGTTTATGCAGTGGTTTGCAACAACCAGACCTACATTAAACGGGTCTATCGGGAGGAAGATGGTTTGCGTCTGGTATCGATCAATCCCAAATACAAGGACATTTTCATTTCCTATGAGGAAGATCCTCGTATTGTAGGGATTATAGTTGGGAATTTTGTGCCGATGGAGGGTTAGCCTATGGGCTACTTTGATTATTCCAGAGAGCCCAAAAGCGACATTGCCTTTGTTGATATGAAATCCTTTTATGCAAGTGTCGAGTGTGTGAAAAGGGGCTTGCATCCGCTGAAGACTTCACTTTGTGTCATGAGTCGCGCGGATAATTCGACTGGTCTTATTCTAGCCTCCTCTCCCATGTTTAAGAAGATTTTTGGCAAGTCCAATGTTGGTCGGGCCTATGATTTACCTTTTGATATCAAGACGCGCAAATTTTCATATTACAATGCTCGAAAACAAGGGCTACCGACTGACTCGGACTATGTTCGTCACATCGAAGATTGGGCTCAAGTGACCTTGATTGTGCCTCCTCGGATGGATGAGTACATAGCGGTCAATATGGAAATCCAGCGAATCTTTCAAAATTATGGTAGTCCAGATGATATTTATCCCTACTCTATCGATGAGGGCTTTATCGACCTGACTAGTTCGCTCAACTATTTCATTCCGGACAAGAGTCTCTCTCGCAAAGACAAGCTGGATCTGCTTTCTGCCCGCATTCAGAGGGATATTTGGAGGCAGACAGGGATCTACTCTACAGTAGGCATGTCCAATGCCAATCCCTTACTGGCCAAGTTGGCTCTGGATAATGAGGCCAAACACACCCCGACCATGAGGGCCAACTGGTCTTACAAGGATGTGGAAGAGAAAGTCTGGGCCATTCCCAAGATGACGGACTTTTGGGGAATTGGTAGGCGGATGGAGAAACGCTTGAATGCTTTGGGTATTTTTTCCATCAAAGAATTGGCTATCAGCAATCCAGACCATCTACAGAAAGTTCTCGGTCAGGCTGGCCTACGTTTGTGGTTTCATGCTAATGGGATTGATGAGAGTAATGTTCATAAGCCCTATAAAGCCAAGTCCCAAGGTTTGGGAAATTCTCAAATCTTGCCGAGAGACTACGTGAAGCTACGAGACATCGAAATTATTCTTCGAGAAATGGCGGAGCAGGTGGCTATTAGATTGAGAAGGGCGGGCAAGAAAACAACCCTTGTCTCTATCTATGTCGGTTTCTCTAAACAGGAGATCCGGCAATCTATTCACACACAAATGAAGATCGAACCGACCAATAATACAGCTATTTTAACAGACCATGTTTTGAAGCTATTTCATAACAAATACACTTCTGGAGCGGTCAGAAGTATCGGAGTCAACTATTCAGGATTTGTGGATGAATCCTTTAGCTTGATTTCCCTCTTTGATGATGTTGACAAGTTAGAAAAAGAAGAAAGGCTCCAGACGGCTATTGACTCTATTCGGGAAAAATTTGGTTTCACCTCCCTTTTAAAAGCCAATGCACTGGAAGAGGCCTCTAGGAGTCTTGCTAGAAGCAAGCTGATTGGGGGCCATTCTGCTGGAGGATTAGATGGATTAAAATGATTGATCGTTCTTATTTACCCTTTCAATCCGCGCGAGATTATCAAGATCCAGGTATGCAGAAGTGGATGGGATTTTACCTATCAGAACACACCAGTTCGCTCAGTGAAGAAAAAAATCGGGTTGATTTTTCGATAGATTTGGACCCAGTTGAGAAACTACATTTACTTTCTCAGCTTTATATTAGCCAGCTAAAGGGATTCTTTGTGGTTAAGGAAAAGAAGCAGAAAATCACTATCGTCGGTGTGGTGAGAGAGTTATCACATCAGACTCTATCTATTAGGACAAACGAGGGATATAGGTTGATAGAGGTTGCAGATATCCTAGAAATTCGTCTGTGGGAGGAGGGAGTCTATGACTAGAAAAGAGCTGTATGAAAACAAACTGCAGATGGATTATTTTTCAGATGACTATATTCGTTTTGAAGAGGATTTTCAAAAATACTCCGCCATGAACGTACCCTTGACTTTCTTGATTGATGACATCCTACGAACCATGGCGATGAATCAGAAAAACTACTTTGTCTTAAACAAGGAAAATGCCAAGGATGGGCGGGAGCATAGCTTTTATTTTAGGGTGGTAACGGAAAAAGCGTGTCCCAGAAATAGGACCTATGTATATGCTGAGGTTAAAAATAGTGGCCAGTCGTGAATTGTCTGCTATGAATGTATCATTTTTACAACACTTCATGTTTCATATCATGGGGTGTTTTTCTATTTAAGTCAAAGCCCATCAAAAAATCTCACTATTCATTAGGCTAAAGGAGAACTAATCATAGTGAGATTGTGAATTATAGTAATTTTTGTATTGCCTCTTCAATTTGTTTTGGGTCTGTTTTTGAAGAGAAGCGTTCAAAGACCTGACCATCACGACCGATAAGAAACTTAGCGAAATTCCATTCGACTCGTTTTCCCAGTGGGCCAGATTTTTGTTCTTTCAACCAAACATAGAGAGGATCTGCTTCCTTACCGTTGACCTTTATCTTGGCAAAACGTGGGAAGGTGGTCTGATAATGTAGGCTACAGAAGGTGTTGATTTCCTCTGCGCTGCCTGGTGCTTGTCCCATAAACTGATTGCAAGGGAAGTCTAAAAACTCAAAACCTTGTTCTTGATAGCGATCATAGAGTTCTTGAAGTCCTTGGTACTGGGGCGTTAAACCACATCCAGTAGCAGTGTTGACAACCAAGAGAACCTTACCACGATAGGTCTCTAGTGGAGTTTCTTGATTGTCTTGGTTCAAGACTGAAAAATCGTATAGTGAAGTCATTGCTTGCTTTTCTCCTTCTGTTTGGTATTTTTAGGAGTTTTCTCCTCCTGTAGTGATAGAAATCCGTAGGTTAGGGTTCCAAAAATGCTTCCGATAATCAGGCTATACATCAGGAAAGGAATACTTTTATCGAATTGCATGAGCAACTTTCCAAAATCTGAAAGGGACATCTGCTGAACGAAGACTTTATGAAAGATGAGTAAGGTAAAGAAGCCAATCTGAATACCGATAAACACAATCCAGCTTCGGAATTTGATTTGAGCTTTGCTGTAGGTTTTGAGAATGATTTCTGATTTGTCATCCTTTTCAAGATGAAGCTCTTGGACGGCTTTTTGAGCTTTTATACTCATGAACAAAATGAGTCCAAAATAGATGTAGGGCATAACATTTCGAACAATTTCTATAAAGCTTCCGAACAAAATATAGAATAGGAAGAGAATGAAGGAAGAGTAAAAGATTTGGATCATGGAACGGGCGCAAGCCTTGTAGATAACCTCTTGACGGCATTCATCAAAAGGCCCTTGGATATGAAAGAAATTTCGAAGTAGGCGAGTTGTTAAGTCTTCTTTTTTCATGGGTGATTTCTCCTAAATGAACGATGCTATTTTGTTTCTTTTACGAATTGATAGAGATAATAAAGATAAGTAATAGAAGAAAGGATAGCGATAGTTAGCAGTATATAATATTTCCAATTGCTTGAAATGAGTGTTAGCTGTGGTAAGGATAGAAAGGATAGAATCATAAAGCATAGTGCTAGGTTGAGTATGCGCGTTTTTTGGGAATCTATCTTTAGATAAGTCAATCCTTTGTTGAGTGCTGGAACAAAGACTGGAAGGAGGACTATATCGTAGATTGGCAAGTTCCCTGAAACGATGATGAAGGTGAGTAGAGAAGCAAACAAAAGGTGATAGGTAAGTAAAGTTACTAGTGATTTCATAGGGCACCTCCTAATCCTCATCTTGCTCTTTTTTAGTTTTTGCAATGCGACGGGAGATGAGGAACTGTATGCTCGCTCCGAAGAAGATAGAACCGAGAATGCTTGATACACCATTTCTTATAGTGAGAAGAGAATTAAAATAGTCCGGACTTTCACCTATGAGTATACTGAGAAGAGGAGTTATAAAAAACATCCATAGACCAAAGAACAAACCTGCTTTCAGACCTGGGTAATGTAGTTGCTTACTTTCTTTCTCACTCAGCATATCTGGATCAATAGCTGTAATCCCTGTTTTTTTCATTTGGTAGGTGACATAGCCAGCAGCGATGAGGGCAATCACTAAAATCAGAGGAGGATAGATTAGAGCCACTTCTTGAGGGTATTTATAGGCCAGAAGAAGTGGAATAAGATTTCCGAAAATCATCAGATAAAAGAGGACGATAAAGACTTGGTTCCCAATACGATCGATCTCACGCCGTTTGTATTCGTCAAGGGGACCAGAAATGCCGTATGTGCGTTTGATGAGTTTTTCAGTGAAGGTTTCTTTTTTCATAAGTTGGCTCCTTTTTTAAAAATCTTCCTCCCAAAAGAGACTGTTGAGGTCAGTTTGGAGGCTGCGGGCGAGATTGAGACAAAGTTCCAGGGTTGGATTGTACTTGTCGTTCTCAATCATATTGATGGTTTGTCTCGAAACACCGATATCCTTGGCGAGTTCGAGCTGGGAAATGCCTAGTTCCTTGCGAAATTCTTTCACACGATTCATCTGTTCTCCTTTCTGATTTATGTCGTATATATTTGACTATATTATATTCTTCTATGAAATAAATGTCAAGCATATTTGACATATTTCTTAAAGAAATCTTACTTTTTTTGACCTATTTGTCTGACTAGTGCAAGCTAGTCGGATTTGTGGTAAAATAGATAGGATATGACAAAAGAATTTCATCATGTAACGGTCTTACTCCATGAAACGATTGATATGCTCGACGTAAAACCTGATGGTATCTACGTTGATGCGACTTTGGGTGGAGCAGGCCATAGCGAATATTTATTAAGTAAATTAAATGAAAAAGGCCATCTCTATGCCTTTGACCAGGACCAGAATGCCATTGACAATGCGCAAAAACGCTTGGTGCCCTACATTGAAAAGGGGATGGTGACCTTTATCAAGGATAACTTCCGTCATTTACAGGCACGTTTGCACGAAGCTGGTGTTCCGGAAATTGATGGAATTTGTTATGACTTGGGAGTGTCTAGTCCTCAGTTGGACCAGCGGGAGCGTGGTTTTTCTTATAAGAAGGATGCGCCACTGGACATGCGCATGAATCAGGAAGCCAGTCTAACAGCCTATGAAGTGGTAAACCACTATGACTATCATGACTTGGTTCGTATTTTCTTCAAGTATGGCGAGGACAAGTTCTCTAAACAGATTGCGCGTAAGATTGAACAAGCACGTGCAGTCAAGCCAATCGAGACAACGACTGAGTTGGCAGAGATTATCAAGTCGGCCAAACCTGCTAAGGAACTCAAGAAGAAGGGGCATCCTGCCAAGCAGATTTTCCAGGCTATTCGAATTGAAGTTAATGATGAACTGGGGGCGGCAGATGAATCTATCCAGCAGGCTATGGAGATGTTGGCTCTAGATGGTAGAATCTCAGTGATTACCTTCCATTCGCTAGAAGACCGCTTGACCAAGCAGTTGTTCAAGGAAGCTTCAACAGTGGAAGTTCCAAAAGGTTTGCCTTTCATCCCAGATGATCTTAAGCCCAAGATGGAATTGGTGTCCCGTAAGCCAATCTTACCAAGTGCGGAAGAGTTAGAAGCCAATAACCGCTCGCACTCAGCTAAGTTGCGCGTGGCCAGAAAAATTCACAAGTAAGAGGAAAAAATGGTAGATAAGAAAGAAACAACCAGTCAATTCTTGCAGAATCGTATAAAAAAATTCTCACGTGTGGAGAAGGCTTTTTATCTTTCCATCGCTTTTACGGCTCTCGTTTTAGCAGTGAGTATTATCTTTATGCAAACACGACTCTTGCAAGTGCAAAGTGATTTGACAAAAATCAATGCACAGATAGAGGAGAAGAAGACAGAGTTGGACGATGCCAAGCAGGAAGTGAATGAATTGATTCGTTCAGAGCGCTTGAAAGAAATTGCAGATAAAAAAGATTTGAAATTGAATAATGAAAATATCCGAACAGCGGAGTAAGATATGAAGTGGACAGAAAAAATAACCCGATTTGCGATAAAAAATCGTAAATCTCCAGCAAAAAACCGTAGGATAGTTGGCAAGTACCTCAGCTTTGTAGCTGTTGCCCTTTTCGGCCTCTTTTTGGCCAATTTTGCTTATATTATCGCAAAAGGTAATATATTTGGTACTGACTTGGTAAAAGAAGCTAAAAAGGTTCACCAAACAACCCGAACAGTTCCTGCCAAACGTGGAACTATCTATGACCGAAATGGAGTTCCTATCGCAGAAGATGCGACCTCTTATAATGTCTATGCTGTTATTGACAAAAAATACAAGTCAGCAACGGGTAAAATTCTTTATGTAGAGGATTCGCAGTTTAATAAGGTAGCTGAAGTTTTCCATAAGTATTTGGATATGGATGAAGCCTATGTAAAAGAACAACTGGCTCAACCAAATCTGACCCAGGTTTCCTTTGGTGCAAAAGGAAATGGGATTACCTATGCCAATATGATGGCTATTAAAAAAGATTTGAAAGATGCTAGTGTGGAAGGAATAGACTTTACAACTAGCCCTAACAGAAGCTACCCAAATGGACAATTTGCTTCTAGTTTTATTGGGTTAGCCCAACTTCATGAAAATGAGGACGGCAGTAAGAGTTTATTAGGAACTTTTGGTCTGGAGAGTTCGTTAAATACCATTCTTGCTGGGACAGACGGTATTATTACCTATGAAAAAGACCGTGTAGGAAATATCGTACCAGGAACAGAACAGGTGTCGCAACAAACTGTGGATGGCAAGGATGTTTATACAACATTGTCTAGTCCGCTACAATCTTTCATGGAAACTCAGATGGATGCCTTTCTAGAAAAAGTAAAAGGTAAGTATATGACCGCGACCTTGGTCAGTGCAAAGACCGGTGAAATCCTTGCTACCACCCAACGACCTACCTTTAATGCAGATACTAAGGATGGTATCACCAAAGACTTTGTTTGGCGTGATATTCTTTATCAAAGTAATTACGAACCAGGATCAGCCCTGAAGGTCATGACGCTAGCAGCTTCTATTGATAACAATACCTTCCCAGGTGGAGAATACTTCAATAGTAGTGAATTAAAAATAGCGGATGCGACAATTCGAGATTGGGATGTTAATGATGGTTTGACGACTGGTGGGATGATGACTTTCTTACAAGGTTTCGCTCACTCCAGTAATGTTGGAATGAGTCTACTTGAACAAAAAATGGGAGATGCTACTTGGTTGGATTATCTAAACCGCTTTAAGTTTGGGGTTCCGACGCGTTTTGGTTTGACTGATGAGTATTCAGGTCAATTGCCTGCAGATAATATTGTTAATATTGCCATGAGTGCATTTGGTCAGGGGATTTCTGTAACGCAGACCCAGATGCTACGTGCTTTTACAGCCATTGCCAATGATGGTGTTATGTTAGAGCCGAAATTTATCAGTGCACTTTATGATCCAAATGATCAAACCGTTCGTAAATCTCAAAAAGAAATCGTAGGAAATCCCGTTTCGAAAGATGCAGCTAGCCAAACTCGTACTCACATGGTCTTGGTAGGAACGGATCCTAGATATGGAACTATGTACAATCATAGTACAGGAAAAGCAACTGTCAATGTTCCAGGACAAAATGTAGCCCTCAAGTCTGGTACGGCTCAAATCGCTGACGAGAAAAATGGAGGCTACTTGGTTGGTTCTACCAACTACATTTTCTCGGTTGTGGCTATGAACCCTGCTGAAAATCCTGATTTTATCTTGTATGTAACGGTTCAACAGCCTGAACATTATTCAGGAATTCCGCTTGGGGAGTTTACTAATCCAATCCTTGAGAGAGCTTCAGCTATGAAAGAATCTCTGAATCTTCAATCTCCAGCCAAGAATTTAGATCAAGTGACGACAGAATCTTCTTATGCAATGCCTAGCATTAAGGATATTTCACCTGGTGATTTGGCGGAAGCCTTACGCCGAAATATTGTGCAACCAATCGTTGTAGGTACTGGAACAAAGATTAAAGAGACTTCTGTAGAAGAAGGGACCAATCTTGCACCAAACCAACAAGTTATCCTTTTATCGGATAAGGTAGAAGAAATTCCAGACATGTATGGCTGGAAAAAAGAGACTGCTGAGGCCTTTGCTAAATGGTTGGATATTGAGCTGGAATTTGAAGGTTCGGGTTCCGTCGTTCAAAAGCAAGATGTTCGGACTAATACAGCCATTAAAAACATTAAAAAAATTAAATTAACTTTAGGAGACTAATATGTTTATTTCCATCAGTGCTGGAATTGTGACATTTTTACTAACTTTAGTAGGAATTCCGGCCTTTATCCAATTTTATAGAAAGGCGCAAATTACAGGCCAGCAGATGCATGAGGATGTCAAACAGCACCAGGCAAAAGCTGGGACTCCTACAATGGGAGGTTTGGTTTTCTTAATTGCTTCTGTTTTGGTTGCCTTCTTTCTTGCTCTATTTAGTAACCAACTCAGCAATAATGTCGGTATGATTTTGTTCATCTTGGTTCTTTATGGTTTAATCGGATTTTTAGATGACTTCCTTAAGGTTTTTCGCAAAATCAATGAGGGGCTAAATCCCAAGCAGAAATTGGCTCTTCAGCTTCTAGGTGGTGTCATTTTCTACCTTTTCTATGAGCGCGGTGGCGATATGCTTTCAGTCTTTGGCTACCAAGTACATCTAGGGATTTTCTATATTGTCTTCGCCCTTTTCTGGCTAGTTGGTTTTTCAAACGCAGTCAACTTGACAGACGGAATTGATGGTCTGGCTAGTATTTCAGTCGTGATTAGTTTGTCTGCCTATGGAGTTATTGCCTATGTGCAAGGTCAGATGGATATTCTTCTGGTGATTCTGGCCATGATTGGTGGCTTGCTCGGCTTCTTTGTCTTTAACCATAAGCCTGCCAAGGTCTTTATGGGAGATGTGGGAAGTTTGGCTCTCGGTGGAATGTTGGCAGCTATCTCAATGGCCCTCCACCAAGAATGGACTCTCTTGATTATCGGAATTGTTTATGTCTTTGAAACAACTTCAGTCATGATGCAAGTAAGTTACTTCAAACTGACAGGTGGCAAACGTATTTTCCGTATGACGCCTGTTCATCACCATTTTGAACTTGGAGGATTGTCTGGTAAAGGAAATCCTTGGAGCGAGTGGAAGGTCGACTTCTTCTTTTGGGGAGTGGGACTTCTAGCAAGTCTCCTGACCCTAGCAATTTTGTATTTGATGTAAGAATGGCACCCTGATGTTTCAGGGTGTTTTTGCTTTTTAAAAAATATTGGTCAATTAAAGTCAAATCTCTTGACCTTTTTTGACTAATGTAGTATATTATGAACGTAAGGTAAATGACAGCCTTACTAGAACGCTTATTTAAAGTAAAATAGAAAGAGGTGTGTCTATGTTTAATCTAGAAATCTTCAGAAGTAAAGATAGTCTACTCCTACTTGAAAAAGAAAAACCAGAAATAGTACGTAGAGTAGCGATTTAGCTAGTCTAAATTTTTTAAAACAAAGGTCAAAGATAGTCAATATCAGTAATCATAACTAAGTAAACAAAAAGAGGTAAGGAATATGAACAACAACTTTAATAATTTTAACAACATGGATGATCTATTTAACCAATTGATGGGTGGTATGCGCGGATACAGTTCTGAAAACCGTCGCTACTTGATTAATGGTCGTGAAGTGACACCTGAGGAATTTGCTCACTATCGTGCGACTGGTCAATTGCCAGGAAATGCAGAAGTGGATGGAAAAATGCCACAACAGGCTTCAGGTATGAAACAAGACGGTGTCCTTTCTAAACTAGGCCGAAACTTGACCGCAGAAGCTCGTGAGGGCAAGTTGGATCCTGTTATCGGACGAAACAAGGAAATTCAAGAAACATCTGAAATCCTCTCACGTCGTACCAAGAACAATCCTGTTTTAGTCGGAGATGCAGGTGTTGGTAAGACAGCAGTTGTCGAAGGCCTAGCACAAGCCATTGTGAATGGCGATGTTCCAGCTGCCATTAAGAACAAGGAAATTATCTCTATTGATATCTCAGGTCTTGAGGCTGGTACTCAGTACCGTGGTAGCTTTGAAGAAAATGTCCAAAACCTAGTCAATGAAGTAAAAGAAGCGGGAAATATTATTCTCTTCTTTGATGAAATTCACCAAATCCTTGGTGCTGGTAGCACTGGTGGTGACAGTGGTTCTAAAGGGCTTGCGGATATTCTCAAGCCGGCCCTCTCTCGTGGGGAATTGACAGTGATTGGGGCAACGACTCAAGATGAATACCGTAACACCATCTTGAAGAATGCTGCTCTTGCTCGTCGTTTCAACGAAGTCAAGGTCAATGCTCCTTCAGCAGAGGATACTTTTAAAATCCTTCAAGGAATTCGTGACCTCTATCAACAACACCACAATGTCATATTGCCAGACGAAGTCTTGAAAGCAGCGGTGGATTATTCTGTGCAATACATTCCTCAACGTAGCTTGCCAGATAAGGCTATTGACCTTGTCGATGTAACGGCAGCTCACTTGGCAGCTCAACATCCTGTAACAGATGTACATGCTGTTGAACGGGAAATCGAGGCAGAAAAAGACAAGCAAGAAAAAGCAGTTGAAGCAGAAGATTTTGAAGCAGCCCTAAACTATAAAACACGCATTGCAGAATTGGAAAAGAAAATCGAAAACCACACAGAAGATATGAAAGTGACTGCAAGTGTCAACGATGTGGCTGAATCTGTAGAACGAATGACGGGTATTCCAGTATCTCAAATGGGAGCATCAGACATCGAACGTTTGAAAGATATGGCTCATCGCTTGGAACACAAGGTGATCGGCCAAGATAAGGCAGTAGAAGCGGTAGCTCGCGCTATCCGTCGTAACCGTGCCGGTTTTGATGAAGGCAATCGCCCAATCGGTAGCTTCCTCTTTGTAGGTCCAACTGGGGTTGGTAAGACAGAGCTTGCTAAGCAATTGGCGCTAGATATGTTTGGTACCAAGGATGCGATCATCCGTTTGGATATGTCAGAATATAGCGACCGCACAGCCGTTTCTAAGCTAATTGGTACAACAGCAGGATATGTGGGTTATGATGACAATAGCAATACCTTGACAGAACGTGTTCGTCGCAATCCTTACTCTATCATTCTCTTGGATGAAATTGAAAAGGCTGATCCTCAAGTGATCACTCTTCTCCTCCAAGTATTGGATGATGGTCGTTTGACAGATGGTCAAGGAAATACCGTTAACTTTAAAAATACTGTCATTATCGCGACATCAAATGCTGGATTTGGCTATGAAGCCAACTTGACAGAAGATGCGGATAAACCAGAATTGATGGATCGTTTGAAACCATTCTTCCGTCCAGAATTCCTTAACCGCTTCAACGCAGTTATCGAGTTCTCGCACTTGACCAAGGAAGACCTTTCTAAGATTGTGGACTTGATGTTGACCGAAGTCAACCAAACCTTGGCTAAGAAAGACATTGACTTGGTAGTCAGTCAAGCGGCTAAAGACTATATCACAGAAGAAGGCTATGACGAAGTCATGGGTGTTCGCCCTCTCCGTCGCGTGGTTGAACAAGAAATTCGTGATAAGGTGACAGATTTCCACTTGGATCATTTAGATGCTAAACATCTGGAAGCAGATATGGAAGACGGTAATTTGGTCATTCGTGAAAAAGCTTAAGACAGAATTTTGAGGATAAAAAAAGAAGGAACCAGCTGAAAAAACTGGTTCCTTTTTTGTGTTTAAATTACATGACGCTCAAAGGCATCATCTGAGATTCCTTGTTCCAAGATGAGTTTCGCCCATTCTTTAGCAGAAAAGAGGCTGTGGTCTTTGTAGTTTCCGCAAGATTCGATGGTTGTTCCAGGGACATCTTCCCAAGTGGTAGTTTCAGCGATTTCTTTGAGTGAATCCTTGATAACAGATGCAATTTCAGCGCTGGTATGGCGCCCCCACATAATCATGTGGAAGCCTGTGCGGCAACCAAATGGTGAACAGTCGATCATGCCATCAATGCGGGTGCGGATGAGTTTTGCCAAGAGGTGCTCGATAGTGTGAAGGCCGGCAGTAGGGATCGAGTCTTCGTTTGGTTGCACCAAGCGAATATCATAATTGGAGATGATGTCTCCTTTTGGTCCCGTTTCTTCCCCAATCAAGCGAACATAAGGTGCTTTAACAATAGTGTGGTCAAGTTCAAAACTTTCAACAATAACTTCTTTTGACATGGTAATTCCTTTCAGTTTTCTTCTTTCATTATAACATAAAGCTGGCTCCTGAGGCAGAGAGAAAACCTCTCCAAGAGTGGAGAGGCTCAAATCGTTACTTGCGATACAAGCGGTCGTATTGGTAGTAAGGGTCAAAGGTTACATTGATACCCAATTTGCGAAGGACATTCTTGTCTTCATCAGTCAAGATGATGGTTGAGTGGGCTTCGCTTCCTTTGAGGTTGCCAAGCTCTTCCATAGCACGAGCGGCATCAGGATTTTCTGTAGCTGTAATAGCCAGTGCAATTAGGATTTCATTTGAATGCAGGCGTGGATTGCGGCTACCTAGATGATCGATTTTAAGACCTTGGATTGGTTTGACAAGTTCAGGCTCGATGAGTTTTACTTCTTTAGCAATGTCAGCTGATTTCTTGATAGCGTTGATCAAGGCAGCGGCTGTTGGGCCAAAGAGCTCTGAGTTCTTACCAGTCACGATTTCCCCATTTGGCAATTCAAGGGCAAGGGCTGGTCCGCCAGTTTCTTCTGCCTTTTGACGAGCGACGACAGCGACCTTACGGTCTGCAGGTGTGATGCCGAGGTCGTTCATGAGCAACTCAATTTTCTTGACAGCAGCTTCGCCAACTTTTTCAGCTTTAAAATCAAGAACAGTTTGATAGTAACGACGGATGATTTCTTGTTTAGAAGCTTCGACAGCAGCCTCATCATCTGTAATAGCGAAACCAACCATGTTGACACCCATGTCTGTCGGTGAAGCGTATGGAGATTCTCCGAGAATGCGCTCTAACATACGCTTAAGCACAGGGAAGATTTCGATATCACGGTTGTAGTTGACAGTGGTTTCTCCGTAGGTTTGGAGATGGAAGGGGTCAATCATGTTGACATCATCAAGGTCTGCGGTTGCAGCCTCGTAGGCCAAATTGACTGGGTGATGAAGGGGAAGATTCCAAACTGGGAAGGTTTCAAATTTAGCGTAACCAGACTTGATACCATTGATTTGGTCGTGGTACATGTTGGACATACAAGTTGCCAATTTTCCAGAACCAGGTCCAGGAGCGGTTACGACAATCAAGTTGCGACTTGTTTTGATGTAGTCGTTTTTCCCCATACCTTCTGGGGAAATGATGTGATCCATATCCGTCGGATATCCTTTGATTGGATAATGAAGATAAGAATCAATTCCGTTTTTATCTAACTGGTTGCGGAAGGCATCTGCAGCGGGTTGGCCAGCGTACTGTGTGATGACCACTGAGCCAACAAAAATTCCCAATTCATTGAATTTATCAATCAAGCGAAGAACTTCTTGGTCATAAGAAATACCCAGGTCACCACGTGCTTTGGAATGCTCGATGTTGCTTGCGTTAATGGCAATCACAACTTCAACCTGCTCTTTCAATTCTTGCAAGAGCTTGATTTTGTTGTCAGGTTCATAACCAGGAAGAACACGAGCAGCGTGGAAATCTTCTAACATTTTACCACCAAACTCCAAGTAGAGCTTGCCGTCAAATTGGTTAATGCGCTCCAAAATGTGGTCGCGCTGTAGATTCAAATATTGTTCAGAACTAAAAGCTTGTTTTTTCATTTTTTTACCTCTGACCTCTATTATAATAAAAAATTGGAAGTTAGGAAACTACGGAGTTAAAAAAGGAATCAAAAAGATTAGGCAAACGCTTGCACAAAATTCCCGAAAGCGCTATCATATACTGTAGATTATTAAAATAATGAGGTAAGAAGATGCAAGAAAAATGGTGGCATAATGCCGTAGTCTATCAAGTCTATCCCAAGAGTTTTATGGATAGCAACGGAGATGGAATTGGTGATTTGCCAGGTATTACCAGTAAGTTGGACTATCTAGCCAAGTTAGGGATCACAGCGATTTGGCTTTCTCCTGTTTATGACAGCCCTATGGACGATAATGGCTACGATATTGCTGATTATCAAGCAATTGCAGCTATTTTTGGGACCATGGAGGACATGGACCAACTGATCGCAGAAGCTAAGAAGCGTGATATCCGAATTATCATGGACTTGGTGGTCAATCATACCTCAGATGAACATGCTTGGTTTGTCGAGGCCTGTGAAAATCCTGACAGTCCTGAACGAGACTACTATATCTGGCGTGATGAGCCAAATGATCTTGATTCTATCTTTAGTGGATCAGCTTGGGAATACGATGAAAAGTCAGGTCAATACTATCTCCACTTTTTCAGCAAGAAACAGCCGGATCTCAACTGGGAAAATGAAAAACTTCGCCAGAAAATCTATGAGATGATGAACTTCTGGATTGATAAAGGCATTGGCGGTTTCCGTATGGATGTCATTGATATGATTGGTAAAATTCCTGATGAGAAAGTAGTCAATAATGGTCCTATGCTCCACCCTTATCTCAAGGAGATGAATCAGGCAACCTTTGGAGATAAGAATCTTTTGACAGTAGGGGAAACATGGGGAGCAACGCCAGAAATTGCTAAGCTCTACTCGGATCCAAAGGGACAAGAATTGTCAATGGTCTTCCAGTTTGAACACATCTGTCTTCAGTATCAGGAAGGGCAACCTAAGTGGCACTACCAAAAAGAGTTAAATGTAGGGAAGTTAAAAGAGATTTTTAACAAATGGCAGACAGAGTTAGGAGTTGAGGACGGTTGGAATTCGCTTTTCTGGAACAACCATGACCTCCCTCGTATCGTCTCTATCTGGGGAAATGACCAAGAATACCGTGAAAAATCTGCCAAAGCCTTTGCAATTTTGCTTCATTTGATGAGAGGGACACCTTATATCTATCAAGGTGAGGAGATTGGGATGACCAACTATCCGTTTGAAACGCTGGATCAAGTAGAAGATATTGAATCCCTCAACTATGCGCGTGAAGCTCTTGAAAAAGGCGTTCCGATGGAAGAAATAATGGACAGTATCCGTGTTATTGGACGTGACAATGCCCGTACTCCGATGCAATGGGATGGAAGTAAAAATGCTGGTTTCTCAACAGCTCAACCTTGGTTGGCAGTCAATCCAAACTATCAAGCCATCAACGTTCAAGAAGCACTAGCAAATCCAGATTCTATTTTCTATACTTATCAAAAACTCGTTCAAATCCGTAAGGAGAACAGCTGGCTGATTCGAGCTGATTTTGAATTGCTTGATACGGCTGACAAGGTCTTTGCCTATATCCGAAAGGACGGGGACCGTCGCTTCCTAGTTGTGGCTAACTTGTCCAATGAAGAACAAGACTTGACAGTGGAAGGAAACGTCAAATCTGTCTTGATTGAAAACACCGTGGCTCAAGAAGTTTTTGAGAAACAAATCTTAGCTTCATGGGATGCTTTCTGTGTTGAATTACTATAAACATTTTTTACAGAAAAATTTAAAATGGAAACCGTATAAAAACAAGGGAGGACTGTATGAAAGACAGAAATCCTTTGTTTTTTTATGACTAAAGTTTATAAACTTTCATTCTAGAAATTCAATTAACTTTACAAATTCCCACTATTTTGGTAAAATAAACTTATGTTATAAAAACTAACATAAAGGAGAAAGAAGATGAATACAAAAAAGCGTGTCCTTAGTGCAGGACTGACCTTTGCGGCTGCTTTGCTTTTAGCTGCTTGCGGACAATCAGGTTCGGATACAAAAACTTACTCATCAACCTTTAGTGGAAATCCAACTACATTTAACTATTTGTTAGACTACTACGCTGATAATACATCGATTATAACCAATCTAGTTGATGGCTTGCTTGAAAATGACAATCACGGAAATCTAGTTCCATCTTTGGCAGAAGACTGGTCTGTTTCAAGCGACGGTCTGACTTATACCTATAAATTGAGAAAAGATGCCAAATGGTTCACAGCTGACGGTGAAGAGTATGCCCCAGTCAAGGCACAGGATTTTGTGACAGGGATCAAGTACGCAGTGGACAATAAATCACAGGCCATTGACTTGATTCAAAATTCCATCAAGGGCTTGAATGATTATATTACAGGAGCGGATTCTGACTTTTCTAAGGTTGGGGTGAAAGCAATCGACGACCAGACTGTTGAGTATACTTTGGTACGCCCAGAGCCTTACTGGAATTCAAAAACAACCAACAGTATTCTTTTCCCGGTGAATGAAGAGTTTTTAAACTCAAAAGGGAAAGATTTTGGTACTCTATCTCCAGATAGTATTCTCTACAGCGGACCTTATTTGTTAAAAGATTTCACATCAAAATCATCAATCGAGTATGTGAAAAATCCGCATTACTACGATCATGACAAAGTATCGATTGAACACGTGAAATTGGCTTACTTTGATGGTTCAGACCAAGAATTGACCATCCGTAACTTTGAAAGTGGAGCTTATTCAATCGCTGGGGTTTATCCAAATAGTTCTAACTTTGCTAAGACCAAGGAAAAATATAAGGATAATATCGTCTATAGCTTGCAGGACAAGACTTCTTGGTACTTCAATTTTAACGTCAATCGTAAGGCTTACAACCACACATCTAAAACGACAGATGAGCAGAAGAAGTCAACTGAAACAGCTGTCTTGAACAAGAACTTCCGCCAAGCGGTGAACTTTGCCCTGGACCGCACAGCCTATTCTGCCCAGTCAAATGGGGAAGAAGCAGCTAGTAAGACCCTTCGTAACACCCTAGTACCTCCTACATTTGTCCAAGTTGGAGACAAGACCTTTGGAGAAGTAGTCGCTTCTAAATTGGTCAACTATGGCATAGAATGGTCAGGTATTAACTTGGCAGATGCTCAGGATGCCTATTTTAACAAAGAAAAAGCCCAAGCAAAATTTGCGGAAGCTAAAAAAGAATTGGCAAGTCAAGGGGTGGCTTTCCCTATTCACTTGGATGTGGCTGTTGATCAAACAAGTAAAAATGCTGTGACAGGTATGAACTCTGTTAAGCAGACCCTTGAGTCAGTTTTAGGTGCTGATAACATTGTCATTGATGTTCAGCAACTTTCAACAGATGATTTTAATAACGTAGCCTTCTTGGCACCGACACCAGCTGATCGAGACTACGATTTGAACTTTGATGGTTGGGTAGGTGACTACCAAGATCCATCAACCTATCTCAATCCTTTCAATGCCGAGGATGGATTCTACCTCAAGATTTTTGGACTAGATGCTCAAGAAGATAAAGCTAAGATTGCTAGTCTGGGGCTTGATACCTACACCAAGATGCTCAAAGATGCAGATAGCGAAAATAAAGATGTAGCCAAACGCTATGAAAAATATGCTGAAGCACAGGCTTGGATGATTGATCATTCTCTGATCATGTCAGCTATGTCAAGTGGTGGAACAGCTTCTGTAACCAAAGTAACGCCATTTACAAGAGGATATTCATTGGTCGGTATCAAGGGCGATGGCAATAACTACAAGTACATGAAACTGCAAAAAGATACTGTGACAACCAAACAGTTTGAAGAAGCGAAGACCAAATGGGAGCAAGAAAGCAAAAAAGCAATCGAAAAAGCTCAAAAAGAAGCAGAAAATCATGTGAAATAATGATGAGCAGTTCTATTGGATGATTTTTATAAAGTCGTCCTAATAGGGCTGTTTTTTGCTGTACGGGCTAGTAGTTATCTAGTTATGTCGAATTGTAAATGAAATACTGTATTAATTTTGATGGTTTAATACTCAATGAAAATCAAAGAGCGACTGAGAAGGGATACACAGAAGTTTAAAGACTTGTTTTGAGAGTGTCCACAGTAATATATAATTATTATACGGTGGTACTGGTATGCTTTGAAGAGGTTTTCGGATAAGCTTGGTCAAAAAGTCTTTAAAATTAGAAAACGCATAGTATCAAGTGTTGAAAAGTCTTGATATTATGCGTTTATTGTGAGAAGATCTACTTCATTTTTCCTGAAATTGAGTTTTTGCCCAGATTTTTTGGATTATTTATGTAACATTTTATAGTTATCGAATTAATACGAAATAACATTTTTATGCTCTTTATTTTTCTATGTAATTCCAGCAAATGGTATGATCCCAGTCATTGGTTTATAGCCATCAATCATGTCACTTCGAGGAGTCGTACTATCTATATAGACATTAAAATAGAATTTATTATTATTGTATTGATTTATGTAATCAAAACAGCCAATTTCCCACGCACACCATTGTCTTATTTGATTATTCCCTCCTCTCAATTTTAACTCGCTATTCAAGGTTCTAAGAAATAAAATTTGATGAGATGAGTTCAATTCTCTAATTAAACTATCCTTTAACTTAAGTGTGTGCATTTTTGTGTTATGCATCCAATCTACATATAGATATATACCGTTATCATATAAACACTTAAATAAAGCGATTGTGAATAGCTGATCAGTGTATGCATGCGATAAAAATACTTTCGGCATGTTTTTGGGCTGATATTTAGAATTCAGTTTAGATAACCATTCTGGAATAGAGTTTTCTGAATATTTTCCATCAATTTCGTTTGTCAAAGTATCGAAGTTCTTTCCTAAATGTTGATTGATTTGGCTAACTATATTTTCAAATACTCTTCTAATATCTAGTACACTATCCTTGTTTTTATTAAATACACGGTCAATTATTGCTTTTATAGCAACATCGTTATCTTGATATTCATTTATTGAGTAGTCCCTATCTATTGATAAAAGGATAAGTAGTTCGCTACGTGTCAGAAAGTAATTTCTAGGATTATATTTTGTCTTTTCCGACGTTATATCTAGTATTTTATACTCAAGTTTTTTTATTATTTTGATAAATGTGTCTGTAAAGTCAATGATAGCAGGATGAAATTCAAGTTCATCCATTAGTGGGATTCCGTACTCTTCTAATAAATATGTACGACTTAACTTAACTGAATCAGAGGTATTTTTTTCTACCATTTCTGCCTCCTTACTTCGTATTACAAATCAGAATTATTACAGTAATTATAGAAATCAGACCGTATGGTAATAATACTATTTTTCTTGAAAAAGCTACGCAGAAAATACTTTCGTGAAATATTGGCGTCATTTCAAATGTTTCGATTCTATTTCTAGAAATTTTTTCCATTCTAATTTTGTCATATAATTTTCGAAATGCTCTTTCTACCATCAAATAATAAGCATCATGGAACCAAAATAATATTGTAGCGCCCAATATTATCCATAGAAGGAAATTATTTTTATTTGTTAACCAGTATGCATACATTGCTCCAATCGATGTTACAGCCCATCCTTTTATAATGAATGAGTTTGATGCCATTCTTGCTATGTTAGTCTGTATCATTTTTAAATGTTCAATTCTTGCAGTAAATTCATTTTTCATTGATGTATTCTCTCTTGTTAAAATATTTATATAGAAATTATATATTATACTGAAAGTATATCGAAAAAATTATTTCAAGTCAATAATTGTAGTAAATTTGTGAAAATCTACCGAATTTATTGTCTCAAAAAGATAAAAACATCGTCCCTCTTTTGGGAAGCGGTATTAATTGTTATAGGATGAAATCGAAAGTTGATTTGATTCCACCTATATATCGAAGGGTATTTTTAAACTCTATAAATGTAGAATTTATCGTAAAAAAGTGATATAATAGTAACATTAAATGTATAGGTGTTAATCATGAGTAGACGTTTTAAAAAATCACGTTCACAGAAAGTGAAGCGAAGTGTTAATATTGTTTTGTTGACTATTTATTTATTGTTAGTTGGTTTTTTATTGTTCTTGATCTTTAAGTACAATATACTTGCTTTCAGACACGTTAATATAGTGGTCGCAGTTTTTGCCTTAATAGTTGCAGTGATTGCCGCAATATTAATAATCTATAAAAAAGCAGAAAAATTCACGATTTTCTTTTTGACACTAGCTGTTTTAGTGAGTTCAGTTTCTTTATATACTCTGCAGCAATTTATAGGCTTTACCAGTCATATTAATGCAACTTCAAATTATTCAGAGTATTCTCTCAGCGTCGTCGTTTTAAAGGATAGCGATATCAATAATGTTGCCCAATTATCTAGTGTTATGGGACCAACAGGTACGGATAAGGATAATATCCAACAGTTGATGAATGATCTGAAAGCGACTCAAAATAAGGAATTGACAGTCGAAGAAAGTAGCTCCTATCTTGCAGCTTATAAGAGTTTGTTAGCTGGAGATGCAAAGGCAATCCTTCTAAACAGTGTCTTTGAAAATATTATCGAATCAGAATATCCAGACTATGCTTCAAAGATTAAGAAAATCTATACCAAAGAATTAACGAAGAAGGTTGAAACTCCAAAGGATGTCAAAGGTGACAGTTTCAACGTTTATATCAGTGGAATCGACACCTACGGTCCTATCAGTTCAGTTTCTCGTTCAGATGTCAATATCATTATGACAGTGAATCGTGAAACGAAAAAGATTCTCTTGACAACAACACCTCGTGATTCCTATGTTTCAATTGCTGATGGTGGCAACAACCAAAAAGATAAGTTGACCCATGCGGGTATTTATGGGGTAGATGCTTCGATTCATACGCTGGAAAATCTCTACGGTATTGACTTGAACTATTATGCTCGTTTGAATTTCACTTCTTTCTTGAAATTGATTGATCTCCTTGGTGGAGTTGATGTTTATAATGATCAAGAGTTTAATGCACATACAAATAATGGTAAAAATTATCCAGTAGGTACATTACATTTGGATTCGAAAGACGCTCTTGGATTTGTACGTGAGCGCTATTCTCTGGCAGATGGAGACCGGGATCGTGGTCGTAACCAGCAAAAGGTCATTGTGGCTGTTCTGCAAAAATTAACCTCTACAGAAGCTTTGAAAAATTATGACAGTATTATAAAAGGGCTACAGGATTCCGTGCAAACCAATATGCCGCTTGAAACCATGATGAACTTAGTTAATGCCCAGCTAGAGAGTGGTGGAACTTATAAGATCAATTCGCAAGATCTTAAAGGAACAGGGCGTATGGATTTACCATCCTATGCCATGCCTGATAGTAACCTCTACATGATGGAGATAAGTGATAGCAGTTTAGAGTCAGTCAAGGCTGCAATCAATGATGTGATGGAAGGGAAATAAAGCAAAATGATTGATATTCATTCGCATATTGTATTTGGTGTGGATGATGGTCCAAAATCTAAGCAAGAAAGCAAGGCGCTTTTGACAGAAGCCTATAGTCAAGGAGTAAGGACTATTGTATCGACATCGCATAGACGAAAAGGAATGTTTGAAACTCCTGAGGAGACGATAGAGGCAAATTTCCAAGAAGTTAAGGAGCTAGCCAAGGAAGTGGCTCCAGATTTGACCATTCTATATGGAGCAGAAATTTATTATACGAGTGATGTACTTGAAAAATTGGAGAAGCAAGTAATTCCAAGTCTTAATGGGACACGCTATGCTCTCATTGAGTTTAGTATGGCTACTCCATATCGGGAAATTCATACTGCTTTGAGCAATGTTCTCATGCTTGGGGTAACGCCTGTAGTTGCCCACATTGAACGTTATCATGAATTAGAAAATAACGAAAAACGGGTAAAAGAGTTGATTGATATGGGCTGCTACACTCAAATCAATAGTTCAAGTATTTTGAAGCCAAAGTTATTTGGGGATAAATATAAATTTATGAAGAAACGAGCTCGCTATTTTCTAGAGCGTGACTTAGTACATTTTGTTGCTAGTGATATGCACAATTTAGACCAAAGACCACCTTACATGAAAGAAGCTTATGAGATCGTCTCAAAACAATACGGTGAAAGCAAAGCGAGAGAATTATTTATCGAAAATCCTCGCATCATCTTAGCAGATCAAATTATTTAGGAGTTGATATGAAAGAAAATAAAGAAATCGCAATTAATATTGTTCAATTATTTAAAATCCTTTGGAAGAAAAAAATCGCTATTATCCTAACTGCGATGGTAGCAGCTGTCCTAGCTTTTGGTGTAAGTAGTTTTGTTCTTACGCCTGAGTACTCTAGTACAACACGGATTTATGTGGTCAATCGAAATCAATCAGAAAATGCAGGGTTGACCAACCAGGATTTGCAGGCTGGTACCTACCTGGTAAAAGACTATAAGGAAATTATCCTTTCGCAAGATGTACTGGAGAAAGTCATTTCAAATCTTAAACTAGAGAAAACAGTTAAGGAATTAAGTAGGAAGATTCAGGTAACAGTACCTGTGGATACTCGTATCGTATCAATTGTTGTGAAGGATGATCAACCAGAAGAAGCGAGCCGTATCGCTAATGCTCTTCGTGAGGTAGCTGCTGAAAAAATTATTAAAGTTACTCGTGTATCAGATGTGACAACACTAGAGGAGGCAAGACCAGCACTAACACCATCCTCGCCTAATATTCGTCGAAATACCTTACTTGCTTTTCTAGCAGGTGGAGCAGTGATGGCGATTTTGGTCTTATTGCTTGAATTGTTTGATGATCGTGTCAAACGACCAGAAGATGTCGAAGAAGTTATGCAGGTTGCACTTTTAGGAATTGTTCCAGATTTGAATAAGTTAAAGTAAGGGAGAAAACATGCCAACATTAGAAATCGCACAAAAGCGTTTGAATTTTGCTAAAAAAGCTGAAGAACACTATAATGCTTTGCGCACCAATATTCAATTGAGTGGTGATAATTTGAAAGTTCTTGCCATTTCATCTGTCAAACCTGGTGAAGGAAAATCGACTACATCAATAAATATTGCCTGGGCTTTCGCGCGTGCAGGTTATAAAACGCTACTAGTAGATGCGGATATCCGTAATTCAGTTATGTCTGGTGTCTTCAAGTCGAGAGAAAAAATTACTGGATTGACTGACTTTTTGGCAGGGACAACAGATCTTTCACATGGACTTTGTGATACAAATGTTGAAAATTTATTTGTTATTCAGGCAGGTCCGGTATCACCTAACCCAACAGCCCTCCTGCAGAGTGAAAATTTCCATACAATGATTGATACCCTTCGTAAGTATTTTGACTATGTTATTGTGGATACTGCACCGATTGGGATGGTCATTGACGCTGCTATCATTACACAAAAATGTGACGCTTCTATCTTGGTTACGGCAGCTGGAGAGACAAAACGTCGTGATGTCTTAAAGGCAAAGGAACAGTTAGAACAAACAGGAACTCCCTTTTTAGGTGTAGTTCTAAACAAATTTAATACAGAAGTTGAAAAATACGGAGCTTATGGTGGTTATGGAGCCTATGGTTCCTATGGAAATTATGGGAAAAATAATTAATTAAAAATGTATTTGATTTTAAAAAATACCTTAGACAGATTTTTGGCACTTATCTTATTTATCGCTTTGATAATCATACCAGTTATCCCCATAACGATTCTGGCTATTTGGTTCGAAGATCCGGGAGATGTTTTTTATTTACAAGACAGAGTTGGTTTAAATGGCAAGAAATTTAAAGTAATAAAGTTTCGAAGTATGTATAGGGATGCTGATAAGAGAATAAAAGAAGATATTAATAGTGGTAAAACTGATCGTCTAAATTTTAAAGAACATTCTCAAAGTATGACTACAAAAGTCGGTAAAGTGATACGAAAACTTTCAATTGATGAATTACCTCAATTATTGAATATTATAAAAGGTGATATGTCTATAGTCGGACCTCGTCCATTACAAGAGTTTGAGATAACTCATCATATTTTTACTCATAAAGAAACGGATAATACTTTAAAGATGTCTAAAAGATTGTCTGTGAAACCTGGTTTGCTTTGTTATTGGCAAGTTACGCCAAATAAAAATGACATGCCTTTTGGTGATAGAATGAATCTAGATTTATTATATATTGACAATGTATCCTTCAAGACTGATTTCGTGCTTATTTTGAAGGGGTTTTATACAGTTTTAATGGGTAATAATAATTAATATGAAAAATATAAAAATATTAGTAGCAACACATAAAAAATATAAAATGCCCAGTGATACAAGTATGTATCTACCAATTCATGTAGGATGTGAAGGAAAGAAAAAATTAGGATTTCAAGGTGATAATTCTGGTGAAAATATTTCTGTTTTAAATCCTTACTATTGTGAACTTACTGGCCTCTATTGGGCATGGAAAAATTTAGAGTGCGATTATTTAGGTTTGGTACATTATCGTCGTTATTTTACTAAAATGACTAAAGGGTACAATGAATCAATAAATATTGATGATGTAATTTTAAATAGGTTTGAAGTGGAGAAATTGTTAGAGAACTCAGAAGTCATCGTTCCTAAAAAAAGAAAGTACTATATAGAAACTCTCTATTCTCACTATGCTCATACCTTGGATGCTAGCCACTTAGACCTAGCTAGAAAAATGATTGAACAGAAAAATCCTGAATATCTAGCAAGTTTTGATAAGGTAATGAAGCAGAGAAGTGGCTATATGTTCAATATGTTTATTATGAAAAAAGAACTGGCAGACGATTATTTTTCTTGGCTATTTCCTATTTTGGATAGTATGTATGAAAGTATAGATTTATCAGATTTAACTGATTTTGAGGCTAGATTATTTGGAAGAGTTAGTGAGATACTATTTAATGTGTGGTTAGATAAAAACGATCTAAAGATTAAGGAAGTCCCTTTTATGTACATGGAAAAGGTTGACTTGTTTAAAAAAGGAATGTCATTTTTAATGGCTAAATTTTTTGGAAAGAAATATGGACAGAGTTTTTAATACTCAATGAAAATCAAATTCAAACCACGTCAGCTTCACCTTGCCGTACTCAAGTACAGCCTGCGGCTAGCTTCCTAGTTTGCTCTTTGATTTTCATTGAGTATAAATTATGATTTTATTATTACTTACTTTTTTAATTTTTTAGTTTTCCCAGTTTTATCTTTGTTTTTAAGCATGGTAGGAATAGTAAACGACAGAAGGTTTTCGGTAACTTATTTAGTAATTGCGTGTTTATTGATTTCTATAATAGCTTTGCGTTATATCCCTCATCCATTAGATGATGGAGCATTTCATTTTAGAGCAACACAAGTACTAACTAATTTTGATAGCATTATTTCAATGTTTCAAGCTTTTGAATCGGGATTTAGAGTTGGTAGATATGATTATGGTTCTGTTCCGGTATTTACTTCATTGATGTATTTGGTCAGAAATACTCATCATTATAGTTTGTTTAGTTTTATTTCAGCGTTTGTGATATATTTTAGCTTTGGTTATGTTGTTGATTTGTTTAAGTCCTTAAAAAACTATTCTAACTTAACCTATATTCTGATTCTAATTACAGTTTTGTTATTAAATAACTATAGATACACCACTAGTGGCATGAGATTTTGTATGGCAATTTCTCTGATAATGTTAATTATGTATTTGGAGTCGAAATATAATTATACAAAGTATTGGGGGATGATATGGTACTTAGCTCCAATAAGTATTCATTCGGCTGATGTTTATTTTGCTGCTCTGAGATTCATTTTTTTCTACCTAAAAAAGATTATGGTAGGTAAAAGTTTACTTGTTTTATTAGGTTTTCCAATTATAATAAAATTAACAATAAAGTTTTCAGAGTGGACGGGTATTAGTTTCCTTCAATCTTTTATTAGAAAAATTGATATTTACTCTGATAACGCATCGTATTCAGAGCTCTTTAATACTACTCTAACAATGAGGTTGTATATTGGTGTGGTCCTAATGGTTTTATTTTTAATTCAATATTTTATTTTGAGTAGAACTATTAAAGGGATTGATGATTGGAAATTATCTTTTGTCAAGATGACTTATTATGTAACATTATTATCAATGGGATCTGTACCGTTTAGAAATATATATAAGAAGGAATCTTTTTTACTCTTGCCAATGATTGTAATTTCTTCCTTTATATTGTTTAAATATCGAGCACAGTTGATAATCTTATCGAATCGTATATCACTTATGGATTAGAGATTAGTATTGTTGCAATAGCATTTATTACAGGTTTTTTCTATAATAAGAATTTTCCTTTTGAAGTTATTGACTATAGTAAAACGGATATCCTATTAAAGAACATTTATCAGTTCTTTTCAGATTTACCTGTTACATAATTATACTTTTTACTATTTATTATTATTTGGAGGATTGTATGGGATTATCTACGGTAACATTGTTTAAAAATTTAAAATTTTCAGACAGTAAATTTATTAAACTAGAGGGAGAGATACTACTTAAATATCAAGAGTATTTGATAAAAATCATGGAGGATATTGTAACAGTTTGTGAAGAAGAAGGACTGTATTATTCTCTTTCTGGAGGGAGTGCTTTAGGAGCATATCGACACAAAGGGTTTATCCCGTGGGATGATGATATGGATATTTTTATGCTAGGAAGTGAGCGGGAGATCTTTTTTCAAAAATTCAACCAGAAATTTTCTGATAAATATTGGATACATAATTCACATACGCCAAACTATGGTATGCCAATTGGTCGTATAAGACAAAAAGGAACAGTTTTTCGTGGTCGAGAGGATGTCGGAGTTGAGGAATGTGGATTTTTTATTGATATCTTTTGGTTGGAAAATGTCCCTAATTCGAAAATTTTGAGACAAATTCACGGTTTTCTATGTATGGGAATTGGATTGTTACTATCGTGTAGAAATTTTTATAAAAACCGTGAGTTGATGTTGGAGATTATGAAGAAACAAAAAGAAGTGAGGCTTGTTTTTGGAATAAAACTTGTTTTAGGTTTTCTAACTAGTTTTATATCATTGAAACAATTTACACGACTTACGGAACGTATCTATTCATTGTGCAAGAATAATGAATCAAAATACCTTAGTGTTCCTTCAGGAAGGAAGCACTATTTTGGTGAAATGTTTTTAAGAGATGATATGCAGTTAACTAGAAAATTAAATTTTCAAGGACATGAGTGGAATGTTCCAAATAATGTTGAGAACTATTTAACTGTAATGTATGGTGATTATATGAAAATACCCGCAGTTGAAGATAGGGAATCACATATCATTTTAGAAATTTCCTTCCCTAGTGAGTAAATAGTGCTTTTATTTTCAATATGAAAGGAATTAGCTTAATGAAAAAAATAGCTTTAGTGAAATGGAGTATTGATAGAACAGATGGAGGACTGAAAGTAGCCACTAGTCTTGCTAATGAATTATCAGCTATGTATGAAGTTCATCTTCTCTCGATGATTTCTACAGAAAAAAATTTCTTCTCGCTAAAACAGTCAGTTCGATATCAAAATTTATCAGTAAAGAAAATATCCATGAGTAAAAATTTTCTCAATGCGATCAAGTTGTTGAGAAACTATTTGAAAGAACAAAGTATTGATATTGTTTTTGGAATTGGAATGAGTATGAATACAGTTGGTGTAGCAAGCACAATTGGGTTGAAAACAAAATTTGTTTCATGTGACCATACAAATTCTATAGTAGATATTGATACTAAATTTAAGAAAATACAAAGATATGTTGGAGCGAAATTTGCAGACAAGCTCATAACTCTTACGCAAGAAGATCGTGAAAATTATATAAACAGATACGGTATTCCAGAGGAAAAAAATTGCTATATCTATAATTGGAAAGAGGATCCTCTTTCGGATTTAACCTATAACATAGACTCTACTAAAATAGTTACTGTAGGTCGTTTCGATTATCAAAAGGGCTATGATTATCTTGTTCAAGTTGCTAAGAAAGTACTGAAAGAAAAGACTGACTGGACTTGGGAAATTTATGGTTCTGGTAATCAAGATGAGGTAGATAAAATCAAGGATTTAATCATCAAAAATGATTTGCAAGATAAGTTAGTCATAAAAGGACTCGAAAAAAATCAGGATGTGATTTATGGAGATAAAGGAATTTATGTCATGACTTCTCGTTATGAAGGATTACCCTTGGTATTATTAGAGGCTCAACAATACAATCTTCCTATTGTTAGCTTTAGATGTCCAACGGGACCTGGTGAGATTGTTGAAGATGGAGTTAATGGCTATCTGGTTGAGTGTTACGATACGGGCAAGTTGAGCGAAAAATTGCTTGAACTGATGGAAGATGAAGTTTTGAGACAGTCTTTCTCAGAGCACGCAAAAGACAATATGGATAAATTCGATAAGGATAAAATTCTCAAGCAGTGGATTGATTTAATTGAGGAAATGACAGGAGGGAATAATTTTGAAACCTAAAATGTTAATTTGTATAACTAGTCTAACAGGTGGAGGCGCTGAAAAATCACTTGTTAACTTTGTTCAAGAATTTGAAAGTATGTTTGAAATTAGCATTCTAGTATATACGGAAAAAAATAATTTTTATGCCTCAAAATTAAGTCATTTAAGGATTGATTATTTTATTAGAAAGAATACACCAGTTATTATTGAAAAATTATTGAATAAGCTTGTTAAGTTATTGCCACCGTCATTTGTGAATAGATGGATTATACAGAGAAGTACTTTTAAAAATGAAAAATTTGATTATGAATTTGCATATATAGAAGGAAAACCTACAAAAATCATAGCGGGATCATCGAATGAAGATAGCTTAAAACTGGCTTATATCCATTGCGATTTCTCAAAAAATTGGTATTCAAAACGATCGTTTAAAAATTATAAAGAAGAATTGACTTGTTATCAAAAGTTTAATTCAATCTTAGCTGTTTCTACTCCACAAAAAGAATCCTTTGAGGAGATTTTTCCAAAGACAAGTTTAGAAGTAATTCCTAACTTACTTAACATTGATGAAATAAAAAATTTAAGTAAAGAGGAAATAGAATTAGAGAATACTCCTTATTTTTGTGCGATAGGAAGATTGGAACTTGTTAAAAATTTTGAATTATTAATAAATGCTTTTCATTTATTCAGAAAAAAGTATCCACAATATCATTTAATTATTTTGGGAGATGGTAGTTTATATGATCATTTAAAGAATCAAATTAACAATCTAGGAGAGAGCCAATATATAAAATTATTAGGTTTTCAATCTAATCCATATAAATATATAAAGAATAGTGTGGGATTAATTCAAAGTTCAGTATCAGAGTCTTTTAGTTATGTATTAGCAGAAGCAGCTGTTTTAGGTATTCCGAGCATTTCAACAAAAACTCAGGGTTCCGAAGTTATGGCAGAATATTTCGAAGTAATCCAGGTAGAGCATACGAGTAACGAATTAGCAAAAGGGCTAGAGAAAGTCATTACAAATAACTTTGCTAATGTTCATTTTAATTTTAATGAAGAAGCTTATTACAAATTTTTAGAGATATTTAAGAAAGGAAGTGGAAGTTTTGAAATTCGAAGAGAAATATAACACATTGTTCAATATCATTTTTTCTCTGTTAACAATATTGTATCTACTGAAATTTGTAAATATTGACAGAATTGATGGAATTTCTATTGTAATCCTTATATGTATATTATTCCTGTTTGTGATGCATAGTCTTAAATATGGAATAAATAGATTAAAACTAACTTCCTTAATATTGTTTTTTGTAACATTTATTTTAAATCTTTTTAATGGTTTTACATTTCTAGAAATAACGTACTTTTTCTTATTATATACAATTATATTAAAAAATAATAAAAATTTTTTCAAAATACATTTTATTACACTTGTAGTATTCGTTTTAACTACTCTATTATTGTCCCATATTGGCTATATTAGTAATTTGGTGTTATATAGGTCAAATGGTGGCATTAGGAATAGTTTAGGATTTGTACACCCAAATTCATTAGGATTAATGATCTATTCCTTAACCGTTTGTAGTTTAAATCTTTTTGAAATAAAAAGATTTAAATTCTTCTTTTATTTATTTTTATTATTGATAAATTTATGGATATTACAGTTAGCAGACTCCAGAACATCAGCATATATAAGTATTTTAGTAATTCTTTTTTGTTACTTTTTTGATAAAATGGGTAAGTTAAATAGACCGTTAAATAGTTTTTTTGTTAATTTAGCTATTACTGTGTCTGTTTTGTTTATAACTCTAATGTCAATTAACTTTGAAGCCAATAGCATTTTCCAATTTTTAAATAAATTGTTCACTAATCGAATTTTTAGTAGTTATATATTTTTTAGAGAATATGGGGTTACTTTATTTGGCACAAGAATTGATGGAATTGTCTCATTAGTTCAAGGAACAGTCATAATTGACAGTGGTTATATAGGATTGCTCTTACAAAAAGGAATTATTTTTTTTGTATTATTTTTGATATTTATTTTTTCTAGAATAAAAGAATACTCATTTACACTAAGAGAAAGTATTCTACTGATTAGTGTATTTATTTCTCTTATGTTTGAGAGCTATGGTTATACCGTATTTCTATTTCCAATATTATTTTTTGATTATTTAGGAAAAAGGAAGGAAAGTATTAATGAATAAAATTACCGTATTTACACCAACTTTTAATAGAGGGTATTTAATGAATAAGTTGTTTCATTCATTAAATAGTCAAACAAATAAACATTTTGAATGGCTTATTGTAGATGATGGTTCAATAGATCAGACAGGTGAGCTTGTTGAAACATTTAAGGAACAGGCAGATTTTGAAATACGATATTTTTATCAACAAAATGGTGGTAAGCATAGAGCAATTAATCATGGTTTGGATTTAGCTAGAGGTGAGTTATTCTTCATCGTTGATTCCGATGATTCATTGACAGATGATGCTGTTGAGAAAATTTTTAATAACTATTCTGGAATTTCTTTTGATAAAAGTTTTGCAGGTATAGCATTTAATAAAGGCTTTTCTAAAAAAAGAATAGTTGGAGAGACCTTTGAAGGTACATATATAGATTGTGACAATTTACATCGAGCTAAATCGAATATTTTAGGAGATAAGGCAGAAGTATATCGAACAGATATTTTGAAGAGTATTAAGTTTCCAGAGATAGATGGAGAAAACTTTATGAGTGAAGTTGTCTTATGGAATGAAGTTGCAAGAAGAGGTTATAAATTACGTTGGTTTAATGACATAATTTATTTTTGTGACTATTTAGAAGACGGATTAACTAAAAATAGTGAAAAAATTTTATTTAATAACCCAGTTGCACATCAAATGATGACCAAGGAATTGTTACAAATTGATTTTACATTAAAGAGAAAATTTGGGATGATCTATAACTATCATAAAATTAGAAACCAAAGTATTAAGCAAACTGCTATTAATCTTGAACAGCCTCTAATTTTAGTATATATGGTAGTAATGATGGCTAGAATTAGAAAAATTGTTAAGAGGGTGAAAAATGAGTAGTTTATATTATATTCATGAAGAGTTTGGTAGTGATTCAACGGCAGCTACAAAAGCACCAAATGATTTACAGAAAATATTTCAAGACTGTAAATTTAAACCATTAGTAACATTAAAAAAAAATAGTAAGATAGTAAGAATATTTGATTATGCGTTTAAACTTCTGTTGTGTCTTATTAGAATTAGAAGTAATGATATTGTGATATTTCAATTTCCTTTTGCTACTCATGGGAAACTAAAAAATTTTTTAATGAAATTACTACAATATAAAAAAGCTAAAATGATCTTTTTAATGAACGATTTGGAGTCGTTAAGGTATTCGGGCAATAAAAAAAATCTAATTTCTAAGGAACAGTATATTAAAAATGCTGATGTGATTATTTGTCATAACCAACGAATGAAGGAGTTTTTAATAGAAAATAAGATTGACGGCGAAAAAATAGTTGTACTTGGTATTTTTGATTATTTACTGGATAATTTTAATAAAGAAAAAGCATCTTTTGATAAAACAGTTGTAATTGCAGGGAACCTTTCACCCCAAAAAAGTGGTTATTTAACTGAGTTATTAAAAAATGAAAATAGAATAAAATTTAATTTATATGGACCTAATTTTACTTCATCGACTAACAATAATGATTATGTATCATATAAAGGAAGTTTTTCGCCTGAAAAAATTCCTTTTGTACTTGAAGGTGATTTTGGATTAGTTTGGGATGGCGATTCTATATTAACTTGTTCAGGGATTACTGGGGAGTATTTAAAATACAATAATCCTCATAAAGTGTCGTTATTTATAGCTTCAAAAATACCGGTTATTGTTTGGAAACAATCTGCCTTGAGTGATTTTGTTAAAGAAAATAATATTGGAATTGTAGTAAATGATTTAATTGAAATGCAAGAGATTATTACTAATATGAATGAAGAGCAATATGATATTTTTAGAGAAAATATTGAACAGTTGTCCAAAAAGGTAAGGCAAGGTTATTTTACGAATTTAGCGATTAAAAAATCTTTAAGCATAATACAAAATGATCTCGATAATTATTTTGAGGAAGATTGCTGTGAAAAAAGAAGAATATAATTATTTAAAAATTATCACTATCTTATTAGTATTATTAGGGCATAGTACATATTACATAAACATAACAGATTTTGGTGGAATTGATTATTATCACTATATAAATAACAATCATTCACTTATAGTAATAAAGGTTTTGAATGTATTAACAGAAATTATCTATTATTTCCATATGCCATTATTTATGGCTATATCTGGGGCATTTTTTAGAATTCAAGTTGAAAAAAATAAGTGGCAGAGTCTTTTCACTTTATTCAAAAATAAATTTAAAAGACTACTAATCCCCTTTCTTGTTTTTACAATCTTATATATTCTTCCTGTAAAATACATTTCAAACTATTTTATACAAACGAGTATTTTGGATGCCATTCTTGGCCAACTATTTTTATTTGGAAATAGTCATCTGTGGTATTTATTTGCATTGTTCGTTATTTTTATGATTGCATACTTTGTATTAGGAAAAAATACAGGAGTTGGAATGTTACTATTCCTATTTATACTTCATTTAATCAGTTATAAAATTAATGTTCCTTTAATAAAAAATCCGCTTCAATTCCTATTTTATTTTTCTGTAGGATTTATGTTTGAACAAAAAAGGGAAGTATACAATCATTTTTTGAATCATACCAAGAAATTTGTATATTTCCTCTTAATAGGATTTGTTTTGTTAATTATCATGAATTGGGGTATCAAGAAATATTCGATTTTTCTTTCAAAGGTATTTGTAGAAATTTTAGCAGTGTATGGGAGTTTAGTAACTTATACCATTGCTTATTATTTAACAATAAACACGAAATGGATGAATACCAGAATATACCAGCTTATTTTAGTCAATGGTCTAGGAATTTATATTTTTTCGGATACTCTTAATTATTTGATATTAAAGTGGGGCTTTATTGTTGCTGAGGATTTAATGATTACACCTCATGGAATTATTTTAATGGTAATTTTTCGATTTTTGGTAACATTAATTTTAAGCTTGGTAATTACTTTAGCATTTAAAAAACTATTTCCGAAGTATAAATGGTTAGTGAATTAAAAAATTTATAGAAATTAAAGGAGAAAAAATGGATATTAAAAAGTTTCTTAAAAATAGTCATCTTACTAAAGGAATTTATAAACAATTACAAGGGAAAAAGAATCAATATCGTTTAGAAAAAAAATTTAAATATACAGGGAAATTTATTGACCGTAAAAAAGATAGTAAAGATTTATGTATCATATTAGCGGGATATAAAGAATTTTTATATGACGATGTGCTAGGAAGAGTAAAGACATTTGTACCAGAATCAATGGATATTTGTGTTCTATCTTCTGGGATCTATTCAGAAAAACTAAACCAAATTTGTGAAGAAAATAATTGGTCTTATTTGAGTACGGAGCAGAACAATATATCTTTAATTCAAAACGTAGCTATTAATCTACATCCTCAAGCACAATATATTTATAAAATTGATGAAGATATTTTTATTACAGAACATTATTTTGAAAATTTAAAAGAAGCATATATTCTAGCACAAGAAGGGGATTATGCACCTGGTGTAGTAGCACCACTAATTCCAGTTAATGGTTATGGACATAAAAGAATCTTACAAAAATTAGGCTTGGAAGATGTTTATTATGAAAAATTTGGAGAAAAATCGAAATATATAGCTGGACAGCCTCGTTTTATAGAGAGTAATCCAGAAGTAGCGAAGTTTTTCTGGGGCGATGGAGAAGTAATCCCTACTATAGATACATTGAATGCACAATTTTCAAAAGAAGAGAAAAAAGTGAATCCGTGTGCAATTCGCTTCAGTATCGGTGCAATTTTATTTGAGAGAAGCTTATGGGAATTGATGGATCATTTTAATGTTGAATTTGAGGGAGCTGGACTTGGAGTGGATGAAGTCCAAATTTGTAACTTTTGCATCTTAAATTCAAAACCATTGATGGTCAGTGAAAATGTGGTTGTGGGACATTTATCGTTTGGTCCCCAGAATAAGGCTATGTTCGAATATTATAAAGAACATCCAGAAAAATTTTCTATTTAGATGAGGGATAATATGACAAGTTATAAAGTTAAATCCATCAGATATAATTTTATAATGAATTTTATTTTGACTGTTTCAAATTTTATCTTTCCATTGCTAACTTTTCCCTATGTTTCTAGAGTACTTCAGGTCGAGGCGAATGGTACTGTAGCATACGTATCATCTATTGTATCTTATTTTATGATGATTGCTTCACTTGGTATTCCAACGTATGGTATACGTGCTGCAGCAAAAGTACGTGATGATAAAAGAAAATTATCTACCATTGTCCAAGAACTATTGATTATTAATGTAATTCTTGTATTCTTAGTACTCATTGCATATTTTATAATGTTGTTCACTTTACCGTCAATGTACGTCTATAAAGAATTATTTTATATCAATGCAATAGGCATACTATTAAATGTCATAGGAGTTGGTTGGTTTTTTCAAGCAATTGAACAATATGATTATATTACTCTTAGATCGATTTTCTTCAGACTTTTGTCATTAGCTATGATTTTCTTACTTATCCATAGTCCTGAGGATTATATTATGTATGCAGGAGTTTCTGTTTTTGCTAGTGTGGGATCAAATATTTTAAATTTTAAACGATTATTTAAATATATATCATTTAAAAAGACAGAAATTTATCATTTTAAACCACATATAAAGCCGATTTTGATTTTATTTGCTCAGACATTGGTAGTGTCGATTTATACGAATCTTGATACCGTTATGCTAGGAAGTATGAAAGGAACATATGATGTAGGATTATATACCGCAGCAACAAAACTAAAGGGGATTCTCTTGAGTGTTGTTACTTCATTAGGAAATGTTTTGCTTCCAAGAATGTCCTACTATGCTAATAATCAAATGAAGGATCGTTTTTTGGAAATCATGACAAAAGCTTTGAACTTTACGTTATTCTTATCGCTTCCATTGTCAGTATTCTTTATTTTAGTATCAAAGGAAAGTATTTTGTTACTTGCTGGGGAAGGATATTTGGGTGCTGTTATAGGAATGCAATTTTTAATGTTTGCCGTTATTCCAAATGCACTTACGGGTGTATTAGGTATTCAAGTATTAACACCTTTAGAAAAAGAAAAGTACGTATTACTTTCAGTGACTTCAGGAGCGTTAATAGATTTACTACTAAACTTCATTTTAATTCCATCTTATGGTGTAAGTGGAGCAGCGTTTGCCACTATGATTGCTGAATTCGTTGTTTTATGTGTTCAGATTTACTATACGAGAGATTTGCTCTTTAAAATAATACATCAAATAGTTGGGATACGCTATCTATTTACTGTAGGTATAAGTACTTTAGAATTGATTCTTGCAAAGAACTTACAACTAAGTTATTTTTGGTTATTATGTGTGGAAGGAATTATTTTCTTCGGAAGTTATGCTGTGATTCTAGTATTATTAAAGGATGATTTCATTATTAATTTTCTTGAAAATTTTTATAATAAGTTCAAGAAAAGTTAACTAATTATTTTTGAAAATTTAAATTTTAAAGGGGGATGTCTATGTACGATTATCTTATTGTTGGTGCTGGTCTTTTTGGCGCAGTTTTTGCCCATGAAGCAGCCTTAAAAGGAAAAAAAGTAAAAGTCATTGAAAAACGAAATCATATCGCGGGTAATATCTATACTCGTGAAGAGGAAGGAATTCAAGTTCATCAGTATGGTGCTCATATTTTCCATACTTCTGATAAGGAGATTTGGGATTATGTAAATCAGTTTGCAGAATTTAATCGCTATACTAACTCTCCAGTCGCAAATTATAAGGGAGAGATTTATAACTTACCTTTTAATATGAATACCTTCAATAAACTCTGGGGAGTTGTAACGCCAGCAGAAGCACAGGCTAAGATTGATGAGCAACGTGCTGTTTTAAATGGCAAAACTCCTGAAAATTTGGAAGAACAGGCTATTTCTCTTGTAGGTACAGACATCTACGAAAAATTAATCAAAGACTATACAGAGAAACAGTGGGGCAAGCCAACTACGGAACTTCCAGCCTTTATCATTCGCCGTTTGCCAGTACGCCTGACCTATGATAACAACTATTTTAATGATACCTATCAAGGGATTCCAATTGGTGGATACACTCAAATAGTTGAAAAAATGTTGGATCATGAAAACATTGATGTAGAAACAAATGTTGATTTTTTTGAGAATAAAGAGCAATATCTGAAAGATTTTCCTAAGATTGTCTTTACTGGTATGATTGATGAATTCTTTGACTATAAGTTAGGTGAATTAGAGTACCGTAGTCTTCGTTTTGAAAATGAGACCTTGGATATGGATAATTACCAAGGAAATGCAGTTGTGAACTATACAGATGCAGATACCCCATATACTCGCATTATTGAACACAAACATTTTGAGTTTGGAAATCAAGCAAAGACGATCATTACTAAAGAACATTCGAAAACATGGGAAAAAGGTGATGAGCCGTATTATCCAGTAAATAATGATCGTAATAATCATTTGTATAAATCATATAAAAAACTGGCTGATGAGCAAGGAAATGTTATCTTTGGAGGTCGTTTAGGACACTATCGTTACTACGATATGCACCAAGTAATTGGAGCAGCTTTACAGTGTGTAAGAAATGAGTTGGATTAAACAACTAAAACTGCTAACCAGTTGCTATTTAGAAATATGATCGATAATTCCTTGACTACCTAATGTAGTTGAGGGATTTTTTGATAATATTCATATTTTTTCAAATTTGTTGTTTAAAAAATAATTTTCAAAAATTCAGAAAATTGTATTGACAGGACTTGAAAAAGGGTCTATAATGAATAAAAAAAACAAAGGAGAATACTATGAAAACAAAGAAAGTATTAGCTCTTGCAGGAGTAACTTTATTAGCAGCTGGTGTATTAGCAGCTTGTTCTGGCTCAGGGTCTAGTGCAAAAGGTGAGAAAACTTTTTCTTATGTTTACGAAACAGATCCAGATAACCTCAACTACTTGACAACTGGTAAGGCAGCAACTGCTGACATTACTAGTAATGTGATTGATGGATTGCTTGAAAATGACCGCTATGGTAACTTTGTGCCATCTATGGCTGAGGATTGGTCTGTATCTAAGGACGGCTTGACTTACACTTATACAATCCGTAAAGATGCCAAGTGGTACACATCTGAAGGAGAAGAGTATGCGCCTGTGAAAGCTCAAGACTTTGTAACAGGACTTAAGTATGCGACAGATAAGAAATCAGAAGCCCTTTACTTGGTACAGGATTCAATTAAAGGTTTGGATGCATACGCTAAAGGGGAAACTAAAGATTTCTCTCAAGTTGGGATTAAAGCGATTGACGATCAAACAGTTCAATACACTTTGAACAAACCTGAAAGTTTTTGGAATTCTAAAACAACAATGGGTGTCTTAGCACCAGTTAATGAAGAGTTTTTAAACTCTAAGGGAGATGATTTTGGGAAAGCAACAGATCCAAGCAGTATCCTTTATAACGGACCTTTCTTGTTGAAATCATTGGTCGCTAAATCTTCAGTAGAATTTGAAAAGAATCCAAACTACTGGGATAAGGACAATGTTCATGTTGATAAGATAAAATTGTCATTCTGGGATGGTCAAGATACAGGAAAACTTGCAGAAAACTTCAAAGATGGAAGCTTTACAATGGCTCGTCTCTTCCCGACAAGCGCAAGTTATCCTGAACTTGAAAAAGAGTTTAAAGACAACATCGTTTATACACCACAAGATTCTACTACTTATTTAGTAGGTACTAATATTGATCGCCAGTCTTATAAGTACACTTCTAAGACTACAGATGAACAAAAGACTTCAACCAAGAAAGCTCTTCTAAACAAAGATTTCCGTCAAGCCCTTGCCTTTGGTTTTGATAGAAAAGCCTATGCTTCTCAAGTGAATGGTGCGAATGGGGCAACTAAACTGCTTCGTAACTTGTTTGTTCCTCCTACATTTGTACAGGCAGATGGAAAGAACTTTGGCGAAATGGTCAAAGACAAATTGGTGACTTATGGTGACGAATGGAGCAACGTGAACTTGGATGATGCTCAGGATGGACTCTACAATCCTGAAAAAGCGAAAGCAGAGTTTGCTAAAGCTAAGACAGCTCTCCAAGCAGAAGGCGTTCAATTCCCAATCCACTTGGATATGCCAGTTGACCAAACCAATACAACAAAAGTTCAACGTGTCCAATCTTTTAAACAATCACTTGAAGAAACATTAGGAACTGACAATGTCGTCATTGATATCCAACAACTTCAAAAAGATGAAGTTCTCAATGTTACCTACTTTGCTGAAACGGCTGCTGGACAAGATTGGGATGTCTCAGATAACGTTGGATGGGGACCAGACTACATTGACCCATCTACCTACCTTGATATTCTCAAACCATCTGTAGGGGAAAGTACAAAGACTTACCTAGGATTTGACTCTGGAACAAACAACGCTGCGGCTAAGCAAGTTGGTTTGGAAGACTACGAAAAAATGGTTGTGGAAGCTGGTGCAGAAGTGAATGACATTTCAAAACGTTATGAAAAATATGCTGCTGCCCAAGCTTGGTTGACCGACAGTGCTTTGATCATCCCAACAACTTCTAAAACTGGTCGTCCAATGTTGTCTAAGATGGTACCATTTACACTTCCGTTTGCATACTCTGGTAACAAGGGTACGACCGAAGCTACCTTGTATAAATACCTTGATGTACAAGATAAACCAGTGACAGTTGATGAATACCAAAAAGCGCAAGATAAATGGATGAAAGAAAAAGAAGAATCCAATAAAAAAGCGCAAGAAGAACTTGCAAAACATGTGAAATAAGATAAAAAGAAGTTAGTTATTCGCTAACTTCTTTTGGTTTATCGAAAATGAGTTGAAACCTCTCTTCACTTTCAAAGATGATGAAGCTAATTTTTTGTAGAAAAAATCCTGAGTTTATATTCTCAGGATTTTCTTTCATTTCACTGTTGTGGTTGTTGAACTTGTGGATTTTGTGGCGTTGGTTGTACTGGTTGTGTCGGTTGAACAGCCTGGCCAGCTTGTCCTTGATTAGGATCAGTTGCTGGGGCATTATGGGGTTGTTGACCAACCGTCGTATTTGCCTGCGTAGTTGAACTTTCAGCTGTTGTAGAGGAATTCTCTACTATTTGCGTTTGTTGTGTAGCTGGATTATTCCAAGTGTTTTTGGCACTATTTTGGAAGACGAATTCTCCATTTCGGAACAGGCCGTCTGGCATTGTCCAATCTCCAGGTTGGTCATCTTCTGATAGATAGGATATCATTGAGCGATAAACCTTAGCAGCAACTAGGAAACCATCTCCAACGATTGGAGTTAAACGATTTGAGTAACCAGTCCATACAGCCATAGAATACTTACGAGTATAACCTACAAACATTTCATCTGGAGCTACGTAGCCAGTGTTCTTGATATACTTTTCAATTTCGTCGTCAGTATAGTTAGAAGTACCTGTCTTACCTGCTTGTGGAAGCCATGGTAGGTAAGCACCACGTCCAGTTCCGTAAGCTAAAACAGTTTTCATCATTTCGGTCATCATATAGGCAGTAGTTTCTTTCATAGCTCGTGTACCAGCATCAGAAAATTCTTTTTCACTACCATCACTAAAGACGATTTTATTGATATACATTGGTTTGTGGTAAATACCACCATTAGCAAAGGCGGCATAAGCGGCAGCCATTTTTTCACTACTTGCACCGTAGTGTTTGTTAGATTCTGTTGTATTACTTGAAATGGCGTTAGCATAGTGTATGCTTGGGTAATCAATACCTAAGCCATTTAGGAAAGTTTTAGCTCTATCTAGACCGACCTTATTCAAAGTCTCAACGGCTGTGACATTTCGTGATTGTTGAAGAGCATACTGGATTGTAATGTTTCCAAAGTAGCCATGATCCCAGTTGTAGACTGGAGTATCAGTACCAGGATAGTTATAAGGAACATCATGTACAATAGAAGCAGTAGAGTCATAGACTCCATATTCTAAAGCGGGAGCATAGTCAGTGATTGGTTTCATAGTAGAACCCCAGTCACGATTGGTTTCAACTGCTTGGTTGATTCCGAAAGATACATTACTTGATTGGTGACGGGCACCTAACTGAGCAATGACTTTACCATTTGTTACATCCACGATAGTGGAAGCTACTTGAAGTTCATCATCTGGATAAGCAACGTACTCATCTGTATTGTAAACATCCCAAAGTCTCTGTTGAACATTTTTGTCGACATTAGTATAGACTTCCATACCTGTGGTAAGAAGGTTGTAGCCCGTTTCTTGTTCGACTTGGTCGATTACTTCTTTGAGGTAGTTGTCCATATAGGCAGGGTAACTATTGGCTGACTTCAAGCTTTGAAGTCCGTCAGTGATAGGCGTATTAATAGCTTTTTCGTAATCTTCTGCACTGATATATTTCTGTCCCTTCATTTCTGAAAGTACCAAGTTACGACGCTCTAGAGCAGCTTCTGGGTGGGAATATGGATCATATTGGTTTGGTGCTTGAGGCATTCCGGCTAGGAGTGCTAACTGTGGCAAGCTTAAATCCTTCAAGTCTTTTCCATAGTAATTTTCGGCTGCGGTTTGCATTCCATAGTTACCGTTAGACATGTAGACTTTGTTGATGTAGTAGGTCAGGATTTCTTGCTTGGTTGCTTTTTGCTCTAATTGAACGGCTAGCCAAGCTTCTTGGGCTTTACGTGACAAGGTTTGATCGGCAGTTGAAGTAGAGAAATAAGTTAATTTAATCAATTGCTGAGTCAAGGTTGAAGCCCCTTGGAGCCCTCCTTTCCCTTGGAGGTTTCTCAATGTCGCCCCCATGATACGAATGGTATCAACACCTCTATGGTCAAAGAAACGGTGGTCTTCGATAGACACAATTGCCTTGACTAAGTCAGTAGGAATTTCATTTGATTGAGCATTTACGCGACGTTCAGAACCAAGGTCAGCAATCAGTTCGTTTTTGTTGTCATAAATCTTGCTAGAGGTTGTCGCAACTAATTTACTTTCAGATAAGGCTGGAGCCTTGCTAACAAAGTAGAGGAAGACACCTCCACCTAATAGAAATAATGCGATAAATAAGGTAAGAAATGTAATTCCAATATACTTTAAGAATCGCAGAATGGTTTGTTTATTCATCTTGTTTTACCACCTAGTAAATGTTCTTTGATAATATCGAGATAGGGAATTTGAGGGAAAGCTCCTTGCTTTACTAAATATCCGTATTCTTGAATATATCCAAGTGGCATTGATTTTTGGCCCTTATCTTGATGATAAAAGCGAATCAAATCAAGTGCCGGCAACAAATAAGTTTCTTGTCGAGAAGAAAAATGAAGCAGTACGAAGCAAATGCCCTGCTGTTCTAGAACTTGTTCCATATGTTGAATCTGGTGAAGATGGAAGTTTTTCATTGGAATAGCATTTTTTTGTCGTGTTTCCTTGGCTTCAAAGTCAATGTAATGTCCTCTATACACGCCAGAGTAATCGGTTGTAGAAGCTTGTCTAAAATAGGCTTCTACAATTTTGGCTCGACTACGTTGAGGATAGTCTACTCGAACAATCTGAACAGGCGTTGGCTTTTTATGGATAACTGCCATACCATGCGTCAGATAGTAGTCGTTTGTAGCGTTAATCATCTTTTCAAAAGTCATTCCTCGATTTGCGAAATTTTTTGGTTGAGAAATGGATGTCTGGCTTTTTTTTGATGAAATTTTATGAGGATAGTTGACCATATTTCTCCTTATTGGTACAATAACATCACTCTATTATACCATAAAAATAGAAAGAAAGGTGTAAAAATGACTACAGCTTTAATTATGGGATATTCTAATTTTGACTTGGGTTTGTTTAATGAAAAAGATATCAGGTTAAAAATTATAAAGAAAGCGATTAGAAGAGATTTAGAAAATTTAGCAGAAGAGGGGCTTAAATGGCTAGTCTTTACAGGGAACTTGGGATTTGAATCCTGGGTTCTGGATGTCGCAAATGAAATGAAAGAGGAATATGATTTCAGCCTAGCGACGATTTTTGATTTTGAAACGCACGGGGAAAATTGGAATGAAGCGAATCAGCTTAAACTTAGCCAATTTAAGCAAGTAGATTTTGTTAAATATGCCTATCCCAAATATGAACATACAGGGCAATTGCGTGATTACCAACAATTTTTACTGGAAAATACTGATTTAGCTTATTTTTTCTATGACCCAGAAAATGAGACCAAATTAAAATTTATAGACAATTTGATGAAAAATCAGGAAGGTTATCGCATAAAAAGGTTAACGTTTGAAGTCTTAAATGAGCTAGCAGAAAATTTTTCTGAAAAGTAAGGCTTTGACCTTGATTTTTGTTTGCCTTTTTTTATATAATAATACTATTAGAAACCGAGAATGGAGAGAGAGATGGCAGGTATTATTTTTTCAGCGAAAGATATTTTCGAGCAAGAGTTTGGACGTGAAGTCCGTGGGTATAGTAAGGTTGAAGTTGATGAATTTTTGGACGATGTCATTAAGGATTATGAAACCTATGCTGCCTTGGTCAAGTCACTTCGTCAGGAAATTGCGGATTTGAAGGAAGAATTAGCTCGTAAACCGAAACCTTCACCAGTTCAAGCAGAGCCTATTGAAGCGGCAACTACAAGTTCTATGACGAATTTTGATATTTTAAAACGCTTGAATCGTCTTGAAAAAGAAGTGTTTGGTAAACAAATTTTAGATAACTCAGATTTCTAAGTAGTTATTTGAGATGTGCAATTTTTGGATAATCGCGTGAGGAGAATTTCTTCTCATGAGGAAAGTCCATGCTAGCACAGGCTGTGATGCCTGTAGTGTTTGTGCTAGGCGAAACCATAAGCCTAGGGACGAGAAATCGTTACGGCAGTTGAAATGGCTAAGTCCTTGGATAGGTCAGAGTAGGCTTGAAAGTGCCACAGTGACGGAGTCTTTCTGGAAACGGAGAGAGTGGAACGCGGTAAACCCCTCAAGCTAGCAACCCAAATTTTGGTCGGGGCATGGAGTACGCGGAAACGAACGTAGTATTCTGACTGCTATCAGCTAGAGCTGTTAGTGGTAGACAGATGATTATCGAAGGAAGTGGTCCTAGTCACTTCTGGAACAAAACATGGCTTATAGAAAATTGCATATAGGTTGGGGCTGAGAAATTTTCTCAACCTCATTTTTTAAAGTGTACATATAGAAAGGTCTTGCAAGACTGTAACATGAAAAAAGAATTTAATTTAATTGCAACTGTGGCAGCAGGTCTTGAGGCTGTCGTGGGACGAGAAGTGCGAGAGTTGGGTTACAATTGTCAGGTTGAAAATGGTCGTGTTCGTTTTCAAGGAGACGTGAGAGCTATTATCGAAACCAACCTCTGGCTTCGGGCAGCAGATCGTATCAAGATTATCGTAGGAACTTTCCCGGCTAAGACTTTTGAAGAGCTCTTTCAGGGAGTTTTCGCTCTAGATTGGGAAAATTATTTACCACTTGGAGCTCGATTCCCGATTTCAAAAGCCAAATGTGTTAAGTCTAAACTACACAATGAACCCAGTGTTCAGGCTATTTCAAAGAAGGCCGTTGTTAAGAAATTGCAGAAACACTACGCCCGTCCAGAAGGTGTTCCTCTGATGGAGAATGGTCCAGAGTTTAAGATTGAGGTTTCTATTCTGAAAGACATAGCAACTGTCATGATTGATACGACAGGCTCCAGTCTCTTTAAACGTGGCTATCGTACCGAAAAGGGTGGGGCTCCTATGAAGGAAAATATGGCGGCAGCCATTTTGCAACTCTCTAACTGGTATCCAGACAAGCCCTTGATTGATCCAACCTGTGGTTCAGGAACTTTCTGTATCGAGGCAGTTATGATTGCTAGAAAGATGGCTCCTGGTCTTCGTCGCTCCTTTGCCTTTGAGGAGTGGAACTGGATTAGCGATCGCTTGATCCAAGAAGTTCGCACAGAAGCGGCTAAGAAAGTGGATCGTGAGCTTGAGCTAGATATCATGGGCTGTGATATCGATGCATGTATGGTGGAAATTGCTAAGGCCAATGCTCAGGCAGCAGGGGTTGCAGGAGATATTACCTTTAAGCAGATGCGCGTGCAGGATTTGCGTTCTGATAAAATAAATGGAGTGATTATCTCTAACCCGCCTTATGGGGAACGCTTGTCAGATGATGCAGGAGTTACCAAGCTTTATGCTGAAATGGGTCAAGTATTTGCTCCTCTGAAAACCTGGAGTAAGTTTATCCTAACTAGCGATGAAGCCTTTGAGATCAAGTACGGTAGTCAGGCAGATAAGAAACGGAAGTTGTACAACGGAACGTTAAAAGTTGATTTGTATCAATATTTTGGTCAGCGTGTGAAACGACAAGAAGTAAAGTAGAAAGGAAAAACTCATGAGTAAGAAAAGACGGAATCGTCATAAAACAGAACATCAAGAAGCGCAATTTGATTTTGATGATGCCAAAGAGCTAACGGTTGGAGAAGCCATGCGAAAAAATGAAGAGGTGGAAGCAGGTGTATTGCCTGGAGATTCTATCTTGGACAAGTATGTGAAACAACATAAAGATGAAATTGAGGCAGATAAGTTTGAAACGCGTCAGTTTAGCAAGGATGATCTAGTTGAAAAAGAAGAGGTAGAAGAGATAGAGGAACCTCAGACTCTGGATAATTTGCTTCAAGAGCTTCGTGAGGGAACAGGAGTAACTTCTCCAGCTCCAGAAGATGAATTGCGTCAGTTTGATGATTTAGAATTAACACGAGTTTCAGAAGCTCCTCTTGTCGAAGAATTTGAGACGGAAGAGGTACCATTAGTTGGAGCGGAAGAGGCCTTCACACGTTCTCGAGTTACAGATAGTGAAGATGGAAACAGTAAGAAGAAATGGATGCTGTATGGTATTCTAGCAGCCTTAGTGGTTCTTATCCTTGGAACTGGTTATTATGTTTATCGTCAAGTGAATCGCTCGACCAAGGAAATTCAGACTTCTCAATCAGCGTCTAGTGAGCAGAATATTCAGCCGATTTTAGAAGATTTCAATAGTCAATACGATGCCTTCTATACAGATAGCAACAAAACGGCTCTGAAGAATAACCAGTTTGATAAACTGAGCCAACTGAAAACCTTGCTTGATAAGCTAGAAGGTAGTCGCGAACATACCCTTGCCAAATCGAAGTATGATAGTCTAGCAACGCAAATCAAGGCCATTCAAGATGTCAATGCACAATTTGAAAAACCAGCTATTGTTGATGGTGTTTTGGATACCAATGCCAAAGCCAAATCGGATGCTAAATTTACGGATATTAAAACTGGCAATACAGAGCTTGATAAAGTGCTAGATAAGGCTATCAGCCTTGGTAAGAGCCAGCAAACAAGCGCTTCTAGCTCAAGTTCAAGTCAAACTAGCAGTTCTAGTCAAGCAAGTTCAAATGCGACTAGTGAAACAAGCCCAAGTAGTTCAAATGCTGCATCAACTGAAACTAGAAGTACCCGCAGTGAAGTCAATATGGGTGTATCAAGTGCAGGAGTTGCTGTTCAAAGAAGTGCGAGTCGTGTTTCTTATAACCAGTCAGCTATTGATGATAGCAATAATTCTGCTTGGGATTTCGCGGATGGTGTCTTAGAACAGATTCTAGCGACTTCACGTTCACGTGGTTATATCACTGGTAACCAATATATCCTTGAACGTGTCAATATCGTTAATGGCAATGGTTATTACAACCTCTACAAGCCAGATGGAACCTATCTCTTTACCCTTAACTGTAAGACAGGATACTTTGTTGGAAATGGTTCTGGACATGCGGATGACTTGGACTACTAAGCAGTCGTTACAAAATTCTTTCTTTTCAAAAGTAAAAATGATAAAATAAAACAAATTAAACAAGAGGAGTGTCAAATGACAAAAGCTAACTTTGGTGTTGTTGGTATGGCCGTAATGGGTCGTAACCTTGCCCTTAATATTGAATCTCGTGGTTACACAGTTGCTATTTACAACCGTAGTAAAGAAAAAACTGAAGATGTAATTGCTTGCCATCCTGAAAAGAACTTTGTACCAAGCTATGACGTTGAAAGTTTTGTAAACTCAATTGAAAAACCTCGTCGTATCATGCTCATGGTTCAAGCTGGACCTGGTACAGATGCTACAATTCAAGCCCTTCTTCCACACCTTGACAAGGGTGATATCTTGATCGACGGAGGAAACACTTTCTACAAAGATACAATCCGTCGTAATGAAGAATTGGCAAACTCAGGTATCAACTTTATCGGTACTGGGGTTTCTGGTGGTGAAAAAGGTGCCCTTGAAGGTCCTTCTATCATGCCTGGTGGACAAAAAGAGGCCTACGAATTGGTTGCAGATGTTCTTGAAGAAATCTCAGCTAAAGCACCAGAAGATGGCAAACCATGTGTGACTTATATCGGTCCTGATGGAGCTGGTCACTATGTGAAAATGGTTCACAACGGTATCGAGTATGGTGATATGCAATTGATCGCAGAAAGCTATGACTTGATGCAACACTTGCTAGGCCTTTCTGCAGAAGATATGGCTGAAATCTTTACTGAGTGGAACAAGGGTGAATTGGACAGCTACTTGATCGAAATCACAGCTGATATCTTGAGCCGTAAAGACGATGAAGGTCAAGATGGACCAATCGTAGACTACATCCTTGATGCTGCAGGTAACAAGGGAACTGGTAAATGGACTAGTCAATCATCTCTTGACCTTGGTGTGCCATTGTCGCTCATCACTGAGTCAGTATTTGCACGTTACATCTCTACTTACAAAGAAGAACGTGTGCATGCTAGCAAGGTTCTTCCAAAACCAGCTGACTTCAAATTTGAAGGAGACAAGGCTGAGTTGATTGAAAAAATCCGTCAAGCCCTTTACTTCTCAAAAATCATTTCATACGCACAAGGTTTTGCGCAATTGCGTGTAGCTTCTAAAGAAAACAACTGGAACTTGCCATTTGCAGACATCGCATCTATCTGGCGTGATGGCTGTATCATCCGTTCTCGTTTCTTGCAAAAGATTACAGATGCTTACAACCGTGATGCAGACCTTGCCAACCTTCTTTTGGATGAATACTTCTTGGACGTTACTGCTAAGTACCAACAAGCAGTGCGTGATATCGTAGCTCTTGCTGTTCAAGCTGGTGTGCCAGTGCCAACTTTCTCAGCAGCTATTACTTACTTTGATAGCTACCGTTCAGCTGACCTTCCAGCTAACTTGATCCAAGCGCAACGTGACTACTTTGGTGCCCACACTTACCAACGTAAAGACAAAGAAGGAACATTCCACTACTCTTGGTATGACGAAAAATAAGTAGGTCTGCCATGGGGAAACGGATTTTATTACTTGAGAAAGAAAGAAATCTAGCTCATTTTTTAAGTTTGGAACTCCAAAAAGAGCAATACCGAGTTGATCAGGTTGAAGAGGGGCAAAAAGCCCTCTCCATGGCTCTTCAGACAGACTATGACTTGATTTTATTGAATGCTCAACTGGGGGATATGACAGCCCAGGATTTTGCAGATAAGCTGAGTCGGACTAAGCCAGCCTCAGTCATCATGGTCTTGGACCATCGCGAAGAATTGCAAGATCAGATTGAGACAATCCAACGCTTTGCCGTTTCTTACATCTATAAGCCAGTTATTATTGAGAATCTGGTAGCTCGTATTTCAGCGATTTTCCGAGGTCGGGACTTCATCGACCAACACTGTAGTCAGATGAAGGTTCCAACATCTTACCGTAATCTGCGTATGGATGTAGAACATCATACCGTTTATCGTGGCGAGGAGATGATTGCTCTGACCCGTCGTGAGTATGACCTTTTGGCTACTCTTATGGGAAGCAAGAAAGTTCTGACTCGTGAGCAGTTGTTGGAAAGTGTCTGGAAGTATGAAAGTGCGACCGAAACAAATATCGTGGATGTCTATATCCGTTATCTACGTAGCAAGCTTGATGTAAAAGGTCAGAAAAGCTACATTAAAACCGTGCGTGGTGTTGGTTACACCATGCAAGAATAGAAAGCAGTTGCAGTTATGTAACTGCTTTTTATATGAGTTCTTTATATGTTGACATGCGATTTTGTATTTGCTACAATCAGTTATGGAGGATACGTCTAATGAAAACAATAAAAAAATTGATGCAAATTGCATTAGCAGTCTTTTTCTTCGGTTTGCTAGCAACAAGTGCAGTGTTGGCGGATGATGCTGATTCGGAAGGTTGGCAATTTGTCCAAGAAAATGGTAGAACCTACTACAAGAAGGGGGAACTCAAAGAAACCTACTGGCGAGTGATTGATGGTAGGTACTATTATTTTGATCCTCTATCTGGAGAGATGGTTGTCGGCTGGCAATATATACCTGCTCCACACAAAGGAGTTACGATTGGTTCTTCTCTAAGGCAAGATGTTGCTTTTAGACCAGATTGGTTTTACTTTGGTCAAGATGGGGTACTACAAGAATTTGTTGGTAAGCAAGTTTTAGAGGCAAAAACAGCTACCAATACCAACAAACATCATGGGGAACAATATAATAGTCCAGCAGAGAAACGAGTCTATTATTTTGAAGATCAGCGTAGCTATCACACTTTAAAAACTGGTTGGATTTCTGACGAAGGGCATTGGTATTATTTACAGGAGGATGGTAACTTCGATGCTCGTATCAACAGTTTAACGGTTGGGGAGCTAGTGCGTGGTTGGACCAATGACAACTCAACTTGGTACTATCTAGATCCAACAACTGCTGCAATGCAAACTGGTTGGAAATACCTTGGTAATAAGTGGTACTACCTCCGTTCATCAGGAGCCATGGCAACAGGCTGGTATCAGGAAGGCTCAACTTGGTATTATTTAGACCAGTCAAATGGTGATATGAAAATTGGCTGGCAATACCTCGGTAACAAGTGGTACTATCTCCGTTCATCAGGAGCTATGGCAACTGGTTGGTTCCAGGTCGGTAGTAAATGGTACTACGCTTATAGCTCAGGTGCTTTGACAGTGAATACGACCGTAGATGGCTACTACGTCAACTATAATGGCGAATGGGTTCAATAATGAAAGAGGCGATTGTGAAGGAAACAATCGCTTTTTTTGTGAAAATATAATAAAATAGATAGGAAAGAATAAATACTTGTATGAAAAATGGGACGGCTTTTTCGTCTAGTAAAAGGAAAAAATGACAAAAAAAGTTGGTGTCGGTCAGGCACATAGTAAGATTATTTTAATAGGGGAGCATGCGGTCGTTTACGGCTATCCTGCTATTTCCTTACCTCTCTTAGAGGTGGAGGTAACTTGCAAAGTAGTTCCTGCAGCGAGTCCTTGGCGCCTCTATGAGGAAGATACCTTGTCTATGGCGGTTTATGCTTCGCTTGAGTATTTGGATATCAAAGAAGCCTGCATTCGCTGTGAGATTGACTCGGCTATTCCTGAAAAACGGGGAATGGGTTCGTCAGCGGCTATCAGCATAGCGGCCATTCGTGCGGTATTTGACTATTATCAGGCAGAACTGCCTCATGATGTATTAGAAATCTTGGTCAATCGGGCGGAGATGATTGCCCATATGAATCCTAGTGGTTTGGATGCTAAGACCTGTCTCAGTGAGCAACCTATTCGCTTTATTAAGAATGTAGGATTTACAGAGCTTGAGATGGATCTATCCGTCTATTTGGTGATTGCCGATACGGGAGTTTATGGTCATACTCGTGAAGCCATCCAAGTGGTTCAAAACAAGGGCAAGGATGCCCTGCCGTTTTTGCATGCCTTGGGAGAATTGACCCAGCAGGCAGAAGTTGCGATTTCACAAAAAGATGCTGAAGGACTGGGGCAAATCCTCAGTCAAGCGCATTTGCATTTAAAAGAAATTGGTGTCAGTAGCCCTGAGGCAGACTCTCTGGTTGAAACGGCTCTTAGCCATGGTGCTCTGGGTTCCAAGATGAGTGGTGGTGGGCTAGGAGGCTGTATCATAGCCTTGGCAGCCGATTTGACACAAGCTCAAGAACTAGCAGAAAGATTAGAAGAGAAAGGAGCTGTTCAGACATGGATAGAGAGCCTGTAACAGTACGTTCCTACGCAAATATTGCTATTATCAAATATTGGGGAAAGAAAAAAGAAAAAGAGATGGTGCCTGCTACTAGCAGTATCTCTCTGACTTTGGAAAATATGTACACAGAGACGACCTTATCGTCTTTACCGACGGATGCGACAGCTGATGCCTTTTATATCAATGGTCAGCTACAAAATGAGGCGGAGCATGCCAAGATGAGCAAGATTATTGACCGCTACCGTCCAGTTGGAGAAGGATTTGTCCGTATCGATACTCAAAACAATATGCCTACGGCAGCGGGTCTGTCCTCAAGTTCTAGTGGTTTGTCTGCCTTGGTCAAGGCTTGTAATGCTTATTTTCAGCTTGGATTGACTCGGAGCCAGTTGGCACAGGAGGCTAAGTTTGCATCAGGCTCTTCCTCTAGGAGTTTTTATGGACCACTAGGTGCTTGGGATAAGGATAGTGGAGAAATTTACCCTGTAGAGACAGACTTGAAACTAGCTATGATTATGTTGGTGCTAGAAGACAAGAAAAAACCAATTTCTAGCCGTGACGGTATGAAACTTTGTGTGGAAACTTCGACGACCTTTGATGACTGGGTGCGTCAGTCTGAGAAGGACTATCAGGATATGCTGGCTTATCTCAAGGAAAATGATTTTGCCAAGGTTGGGGAATTAACGGAGAAAAACGCTCTTGCTATGCACGCTACGACCAAAACAGCATCACCAGCCTTTTCTTATCTGACGGATGCTTCTTATGAAGCCATGGACTTTGTCCGCCAGCTTCGTGAGCAAGGGGCAGCCTGCTACTTTACTATGGATGCTGGTCCCAATGTCAAGGTCCTCTGTCAGGAGAAAGACTTGGAGCATTTATCAGAAATCTTCGGTCAACGTTATCGCTTGATTGTGTCAAAAACAAAGGATTTGAGTCAAGATGCTTACTGTTAAAACTTGCGGAAAGCTCTATTGGGCAGGTGAATATGCTATTTTAGAGCCAGGGCAGTTGGCCTTGATAAAGGCCATTCCCATCTATATGAGGGGCGAGATTGCTTTTTCTGACAGATACCGTATCTATTCAGATATGTTTGATTTCGCAGTGGACTTGACGCCAAATCCTGACTACAGCTTGATTCAAGAAACGATTGCTTTAGTGGAAGATTTCCTCGTTTATCGTGGGCAGGCTTTGCAACCTTTTTCTTTGGAAATCCGAGGAAAAATGGAAAGAGAAGGGAAAAAGTTTGGTCTGGGTTCTAGCGGTAGCGTCGTTGTCTTGGTTATCAAGGCTTTACTGGCTCTGTATAAGCTTTCGGTTGATCAGGAGCTCTTGTTCAAGCTGGCTAGCGCGGTCTTGCTCAAGCGAGGAGACAATGGTTCTATGGGGGACCTTGCCTGTATTGTGGCAGAGGAATTGGTTCTTTACCAGTCATTTGATCGCCAGAAGGTGGCTGCTTGGTTGGAAGAAGAAAACTTAGCGACTGTTTTAGAGCGTGATTGGGGTTTTTCAATTTCGCAAGTGAAACCAACTTTAGAATGTGATTTCCTAGTGGGATGGACCAAGGAAGTGGCTGTATCGAGTCACATGGTCCAGCAAATCAAGCAAAATATCAATCAGAATTTTTTAAGTTCCTCAAAAGAAATGGTGGTTTCTTTGGTAGAAGCCTTGGAGCAGGGGAAAGCAGAAAAAATTATCGAGCAAGTAGAAGTGGCCAGTCAACTCTTAGAAGGCTTGAGCGCAGATATTTACACTCCTTCGCTTAGACAGTTGAAAGAAGCCAGTCAAGATTTGCAAGCTGTTGCCAAGAGTAGTGGCGCTGGTGGTGGTGATTGTGGTATTGCCTTGAGTTTTGATGAGCAATCAACTGAAACCCTAAAAAATCGTTGGGCCGATCTGGGGATTGAGCTCTTATACCAAGAAAGGATAGGACATGACGACAAATCGTAAGGATGAGCACATCCGCTATGCCCTTGAGCAGAAAAGTTCCTATAATAGCTTTGATGAGGTGGAGTTGATTCATTCTTCCTTGCCTCTTTACGATCTAGATGAAATCGATCTGTCGACAGAATTTGCTGGTCGAAAGTGGGACTTTCCTTTATATATCAATGCCATGACGGGTGGAAGCGATAAGGGAAGAGAAATCAATCAAAAGCTGGCTCAGGTGGCGGAAGCCTGTGAAATTTTGTTTGTGACGGGCTCTTATAGCGCAGCCCTCAAAGATCCAGCAGATGACTCTTTTTCTGTCAAGTATGATCATCCAAATCTCCTTCTTGGAACCAATATTGGATTGGATAAGCCTGTCGAGTTAGGACTTCAGACGGTAGAAGAGATGAATCCCCTTCTCCTGCAAGTGCATGTCAATGTCATGCAGGAATTGCTCATGCCTGAGGGAGAAAGAACGTTCAGAAGCTGGCAATCGCATCTGGCAGACTATAGCAAGCAAATCCCTGTTCCGATTGTCCTCAAGGAAGTGGGCTTTGGAATGGATGTGAAGACCATCGAGAGAGCCTATGAATTGGGCGTTCGAACCTTTGACCTGTCAGGTCGTGGTGGTACCAGCTTTGCCTATATTGAAAACCGTCGCAGTGGTCAGCGTGATTATCTCAATCAATGGGGCCAGTCCACCATGCAGGCTCTTCTCAACGCCCAAGACTGGAAAGACAAGGTTGAACTCTTGGTCAGTGGAGGGGTTCGGAATCCACTGGATATGATTAAGTGCTTGGTCTTTGGTGCCAAGGCTGTAGGCCTGTCTCGAACCGTTCTGAAATTGGTTGAAACCTACACAGTTGAAGAAGTGATCGGCATTGTTCAAGGCTGGAAAGAGGATTTACGCTTAATCATGTGTGCCCTTAATTGTGCCACCATAGCAGATTTGCAAAAAGTAGACTATCTTCTTTATGGAAAATTAAAAGAAGCAAATGATCAGATGAAAAAGGCGTAACCACCGCCTTTTTTCCATCTTCAGACCGAGGTGACTTTTTTGAATTGTGATAAAATAGAAGGGAGAGGATGAACCTATGAGAAAATTTAAAATCTTTTTATTTATCGAAGCCTGTCTTTTGACAGGAGCTCTGATTTTGATGGTATCAGAGCATTTTTCGCGTTTTCTGCTGATTTTATTCCTCTTTTTGCTTTTGATTCGCTATTACACTGGTAAAGAGGGCAATAATCTTCTTTTAGTGGTGGCAACCATTCTCTTCTTTTTCATCGTCATGCTCAATCCCTTTGTGATTCTAGCTATTTTTGTTGCGGTTATATACAGTCTCTTTCTTTTTTATCCGATGATGAACCAGGAAAAAGAGCAGACCAATTTGGTTTTTGAAGAGGTGGTAACGGTTAAGAAGGAGAAAAATCGTTGGTTTGGAAATCTCCATCATTTTTCAAGCTACCAGACTTGCCAGTTTGATGATATCAATCTCTTTCGCCTCATGGGGAAGGACACTATTCATCTGGAGAGGGTTATCCTAACCAATCATGACAATGTCATTATCCTCAGAAAGATGGTAGGAACGACCAAAATCATTGTACCTGTAGATGTGGAAGTCAGTCTCAGTGTTAATTGTCTATATGGGGATTTGAATTTTTTCAATCAGCCCAAGCGAGCCCTTCGCAATGAACACTATCATCAGGAAACGAAAGACTATCTCAAGAGTAACAAGAGTGTCAAGATTTTCTTGACTACTATGATTGGGGATGTGGAGGTGGTCAGAGGATGAAAAAACAAGCCTATGTAATCATTGCTCTCACCTCCTTTCTGTTTGTCTTATTTTTCTCCCACAGCTTGCTGGAAATCCTTGACTTTGACTGGACTATTTTCTTACATGATGTCGAAAAAACAGAAAAATTTGTCTTTTTGTTGTTGGCATTCAGCATGTCTATGACCTGTCTCTTAGCCCTGTTTTGGCGAGGTGTTGAAGAGCTTTCTCTAAGAAAAATGCAGACTAATCTCAAGCGTTTATTAGCAGGACAAGAAGTGGTTCAGGTTGCAGATCCAGATTTGGATGCCAGTTTCAAGTCCTTGTCTGGCAAACTTAACCTTTTGACAGAAGCACTTCAAAAGGCTGAAAATCACAGCCTTGCTCAGGAAGAGGAAATCATTGAGAAGGAAAGAAAGCGGATTGCTCGGGATTTGCACGATACAGTCAGTCAGGAGTTGTTTGCGGCCCACATGATTTTGTCAGGTGTCAGTCAACAGTCTTTGAAATTGGATAGAGAAAAGATGCAGACCCAGTTGCAGAGTGTCACGGCTATTTTAGAAACAGCCCAGAAGGATTTACGGGTCTTGCTCTTGCATTTGCGACCAGTTGAGTTGGAAGAGAAGAGTTTGGTTGAGGGGATCCAAATCCTCTTAAAAGAGCTTGAGGACAAGAGTGATCTCAAGGTTAGTTTCAAGCAAAATGTGACGAAATTACCTAAGAAAATCGAGGAGCATATCTTCCGCATTTTGCAGGAGTTGATTAGCAATACTCTCCGCCATGCTCGGGCCTCTTGCCTAGATGTCTATCTCTATCAGACAGATTTTGAATTGCAGCTGAAGGTGGTGGACAATGGGATTGGGTTCCAGCTGGGGAGTTTAGACGACCTGAGTTATGGACTCCGCAATATCAAGGAGCGGGTTGAAGATATGGCAGGGACGGTTCAGTTATTGACAGCTCCCAAGCAAGGGCTGGCGGTTGATATCCGTATTCCCCTGCTCGATAAGGAATGATAAAGGAGTAAAGATGAAAATTTTACTAGTAGATGACCACGAAATGGTTCGATTGGGCTTGAAAAGTTACTTTGACCTCCAAGATGATGTAGAAGTTGTGGGTGAGGCTTCCAATGGGTCTCAAGGCATTGACTTGGCCTTGGAATTGCGTCCAGATGTTATTGTCATGGATATCGTCATGCCTGAAATGAATGGAATTGATGCGACCTTGGCCATCCTCAAGGAATGGCCTGAAGCCAAGATTTTGATTGTGACTTCTTACTTGGACAATGAAAAGATCATGCCTGTCTTAAATGCTGGTGCCAAAGGCTATATGCTCAAGACTTCTAGTGCCGACGAACTGCTCCATGCTGTCCGTAAGGTGGCTGCTGGGGAGTTGGCCATTGAGCAAGAGGTCAGCAAAAAAGTCGAATACCACCGCAATCACATAGAACTACATGAGGACCTGACTGCGCGTGAGCGAGATGTTCTTCAACTCATCGCCAAGGGCTATGAAAATCAGCGCATCGCTGATGAACTTTTTATCTCTCTCAAGACGGTCAAGACGCACGTGTCCAACATTCTTGCCAAACTTGAAGTCAGTGATCGTACCCAGGCTGCAGTCTATGCCTTTCAGCACCACTTGGTGGGGCATGAGGAGTTTTAGATGAGTCTAACAGATTTACTTGTTGAGCTAGAAGCAGCAAAAGATCCTAAAAAAGCAGGGCCTATGGAGGCCTATATGCGCCATCAATTTTCCTTTCTAGGCGTTGCGGCGCCAGAAAGAAATAAACTCTATAAAAAATACTTTTCAGAAGCGAAAAAAACAAAGATTATCGACTGGAATTTTGTAGATACTTGTTGGAGAAAGGAGCCTAGAGAATACCAATATGTGGCTGCTAATTATTTGAAAGCAATGCAGTCTTATCTAACGGAGAACGATTTACCTAAGCTTGAGCGGTTAGTCGTCACAAAATCCTGGTGGGATACCGTAGATATCCTAGATCGAGTAGTAGGGAGTTTGGTGTATGACCACCCTGAACTAGAAGAAATAATCTTTAAATGGAGCCTATCAGATAATATCTGGTTGAGACGTGTCGCTATTGACCACCAGTTGTTAAGAAAAGAGAAGACCAATGTTCAATTACTGGAAAAGATTCTGCTTCATAATTTGAACCAAACAGAATTCTTTATCAATAAAGCCATTGGCTGGGCTCTAAGAGACTACTCCAAAACCAATCCAACTTGGGTAGCAGGCTTCATTGAGAAAAACAAGGAAAGAATGTCTGACCTTAGTATCAAAGAAGCAAGCAAGTACCTCTAGCGTTATTGAAAAGCGCATTCGTTACTTGAAAAAAGTCGCCCATTTATGTTATAATAGACTGTATTTAAAAAATTTTAAGGAGAAATGACAGAATGTCTGTATCATTTGAAAACAAAGAAACAAACCGTGGTGTCTTGACTTTCACTATCTCTCAAGACCAAATCAAACCAGAATTGGATCGTGTCTTCAACTCAGTGAAGAAATCTCTCAATGTTCCAGGTTTCCGTAAAGGTCACCTTCCACGTCCTATCTTCGACAAAAAATTTGGTGAAGAGTCACTTTACCAAGACGTTATGAACGCTCTTTTGCCAAATGCTTATGAAGCAGCTGTAAAAGAAGCTGGTCTTGAAGTGGTTGCTCAACCAAAAATTGACGTAACTTCAATGGAAAAAGGTCAAGACTGGGTTATCACTGCTGAAGTCGTGACAAAACCTGAAGTAAAATTGGGTGACTACAAAAACCTTGAAGTATCAGTTGATGTAGAAAAAGAAGTAACTGACGCTGACGTTGAAGAGCGTATCGAACGCGAACGCAACAACTTGGCTGAATTGGTTATCAAAGAAGCTGCTGCTGAAAACGGCGACACTGTTGTCATCGACTTCGTTGGTTCGATCGACGGTGTTGAATTTGATGGCGGAAAAGGTGAAAACTTCTCACTTGGACTTGGTTCAGGTCAATTCATCCCTGGTTTTGAAGACCAATTGGTAGGTCACTCAGCTGGTGAAACTGTTGATGTTATCGTAACATTCCCAGAAGACTACCAAGCAGAAGACCTTGCAGGTAAAGAAGCTAAATTCGTGACAACTATCCACGAAGTAAAAGCTAAAGAAGTTCCAGCTCTTGATGATGAACTTGCAAAAGATATCGATGAAGAAGTTGAAACACTTGCTGAATTGAAAGAAAAATACCGCAAGGAATTGGCTGCAGCTAAAGAAGAAGCTTACAAAGATGCAGTAGAAGGTGCAGCAATTGATAAAGCTGTAGAAAACGCTGAAATCGTAGAACTTCCAGAAGAAATGATTCACGAAGAAGTTCACCGCTCAGTAAACGAATTCCTTGGAAACTTGCAACGTCAAGGTATCAACCCTGACATGTACTTCCAAATCACTGGAACTACTCAAGAAGACCTTCACAATCAATACCAAGCAGAAGCTGAGTCACGTACTAAGACTAACCTTGTTATCGAAGCAGTTGCCAAAGCTGAAGGATTTGATGCTTCAGAAGAAGAAATCCAAAAAGAAGTTGAGCAATTGGCAACAGACTACAACATGGAAGTTGCTCAAGTACAAAGCTTGCTTTCAGCTGATATGTTGAAACACGATATCACAATCAAAAAAGCTGTTGAATTGATTACAAGCACAGCAACAGTAAAATAATCTTGATAAACAAAAATCCCACCTGAATTGGTGGGTTTTCTGATGCACTATTTTCCAAAAATCTCTTTGAGGTCTGCGTCTGTAATCCCAATCATAGCCGGGATGCTGTCCCAGTTTTCTTCGGTTAGGATGTAGGATTGTTCAGAGGTACTTGATGTGGCAGTTTCAGAGACAGCTGGTTGCTTTTCTTCAACATCCTCCAATAAATCACTGAAGCGTTCAATCAGATAGGTTTTTCGGGCAGTTCCGATGTGCTGGGTAGCATAGTCGAAGGCCTGTAATTCACCTAGTAAGACAAGTTTGCTTTTGGCGCGTGTAATGGCTGTATAGATGAGATTGCGCTCCAGCATACGCCTACTAGCACTAGTAATAGGTAGGATGACAACAGGGAACTCACTTCCCTGTGATTTATGGATGCTCATGGCATAGGCCAGGCGAATCTTGTACCATTCGTTACGTGGGTAAGAGACCTCGTTGCCATCAAAATCAATGACAATCTCGTCTTGTTTCGACTCGGTGTATTTACCAGGAATCAGGTCTGTGATGACTCCTAAATCTCCATTAAAGACATTGATTTCAGCATCGTTGACCAAATGAATGACCTTGTCGCCCTTACGATAGTGGCACTGGGGAGCTTCAAAACTGAGTTGATCTTTTTGTGGTGGATTGAGCAGGTCTTGCATGAGCTGGTTGATGGCATCAATCCCTGCAGTTCCTCGGTACATGGGAGCCAGAACCTGAATGTCACGTGCAGGAATACCACTTCTGAGGGCAGCGCCTAAGATCTTTTCAATGGTAGCAGGAATATGGCCACTAGCGATTTCAAAGTAGGAACGGTCAGCTTTTTTCTGGGTGAAATCAGCTGGCAAGATGCCTTGTCGAATCTGACTAGCTAGGGTGACGATGGTTGATTCTTCGCTTTGTCGGTAGATTTTTTCCAAGCGAGTCTGAGGAATCAAGGGAATATTGAGTAGATCCGCTAGAACCTGTCCAGGACTGACAGAAGGCAACTGGTCGCTGTCGCCCACGATGAGGATTTTACTGTTAGAAGAGATGTTGGAGAAGAGTTGATTGGCCAGCCAAGTATCCACCATAGAAAATTCATCCACGATAATAAAGTCGGCATCCAGATAATCTTCCAGATGACTGGTATCATCGTCCCCTGTCATTCCTAAATGACGATGTATGGTCGCGCTTGGCAAGCTTGTCAATTCATTCATACGTCGAGCAGCTCGACCAGTTGGAGCAGCAAGAAGAATGGGCAAATTGCTTTTTTTCCTGAGGTCAAGTCCTTCTAAAAGGGCGTAAACAGCGATGATACCATTGATAACCGTTGTCTTACCAGTACCAGGTCCACCTGTCAGAATAAAGACCTTATTTTGTATAGCGTCACAAATAGCCTGTTTTTGAATGCTATCATACTCAATCCCCAGTTCTTCCTCGACAGTAGTGATATGTTTTTGAATGGTTTCTAAATCCTGACTCTTCTGTTTTCCTTTTTCAAGGATACGAACCAAGTGACTGCGGATGCCTTCCTCAGCGAAAAAGAGACTATTATCAAAGATTTTGGTATCAATCTGCTGAACCTTATCTTCTTCGATCAGGTAGGAGAGTTCTTGGGCCACTTGGCTGGGATCCAGTTCTACGGGACGAGAAGACTCAAGGAGAGTAAGGGTTTGTTCCAGCAAATCCCGTGCTTCAATATAGGTGTCCCCTGTTTCCATACAGGCTTGAAAAAGACTGTGAACTAGACCGGCGCGGAAGCGTTCAGGAGCCTGACTTTCGATGCCTAATTCTTCCGCTAATTGGTCAGCAATAGTAAATCCCAAACCCTTGATATCCTCGACCAACTGGTAGGGATAATTTTCAACCACATCAAGGGTTTCTTCCTTGTAAAAGTCTTGAATTTGAAAGGCTAATTTATTTGGGATGCCGTAGTTGGCTAGTTTGGCCAAAACCATCTCCGTTCCGTAGTTGAGACGGAGAGTGGAGACGAAAGCCTCGCGATTTTTGGCAGAGAGCCCTGAGATGCCTTCTAGCTTTTCTGGGTGTTGCAGAATTTCGTCAATGGTATTATCGCCATAGGTATCCACGATTTTCTGAGCTGTCTTGAGACCAATTCCCTTGAAATGGCTACTTGAAAAGTATTTGACAAGCCCTTTGCTAGTTGGTTTTGCGCGTTCATAACGGCTGATTTGCAGCTGCTCCCCGTACTTGGAGTGCTGGACAATTTGTCCCCAAAAAGTATAGTCTTCTCCCTCAATCACGTCAGCCATGGTACCCGTGACAATGATTTCAAAATCATCAAAATCCTCTGCGTCCGTATCGTCAATTTCTAGGAGAAGGATGCGATAAAAATTGCTGGGATTTTCAAAAATAATCCGTTCAATGGTTCCAGAAAAATAAACTTCCATAAAATTCCTTTACATGAATAGGTGAGAGTTGGGGTTGTTTCTATCCTAGTTAGACTGGGTAGTGAATAATCATCTTCTCACGATAGAAGAAGAGGCTGAGATTTTTGATTCTCGGCCTCTTAGGTCTCTTAAAATGTTCCGATACGGGTGATTGGCCAGAAGCGGAATTTGGCTTCCCCTGTGATATCTTTTGCTTTGAAGGTACCTACGTGGCGGCTGTCGCTCGAAACCAGGCGGTCGTCTCCGAGGAGAAGGTATTCTCCTTCTGGGACAGTAAAGCTAAAGTTGGTGTTATAGTTGACATCAACTGTGAAGGCTTGGGCTTTTTGAGCGATACTTCTAAAGAAAGTGCCTTTATTTCCTTCAAAGCCCTTGCCTGAGTAAGTGCTTTGGAGTTTGTCATCCTTGAAGCGTTTGATGTAGTCAGCTAGGTAAGGCTCATCTGTCTCTTTGTCATTGATGTAAAGTTTATCGTTTTCGTAACGGATGGTGTCGCCAGGCATTCCGATGACACGTTTGACGATGTCCTTATTGCCATCTTCTTCATGGGCAACCACGATATCAAATCGGTCAATAGGTAGGTGTTTGACAACAAAGAGGATTTCGCCATCCGCTAGGGTAGGATCCATGGAATGCCCTTCTACGCGAACATTGCTCCAAAAAAAGATACGACTTAAAGCTAGTAATGACAGAATTAGGAGGAACAATCCCCACTCTTTTAAGAAAGTTTTAAATGAATTCATAACTTACCTTTCTAAGCGTTTTTTCGCTTTTTCAGTATTTTTAAAGTGCAGTTTGGCACAGAAGTTGAGTCCCTGCATACCATAGGCTTGTAAAATCTGGCTAGCCACCTTGTCAGAAGCTGTTCCAGCTCCACTTGGAAGTTGATAGTCCAGTTCTCGTCCCAGATTTTCAAGATTCTCCAGAAAGAGATCACGCGCGATGACAGAAGAAACTGCGACAGCCAAGTATTTGCCCTCAGCCTTTTCTTCTAAGCTGATAGGATTGCTGAAACGATTGGCCTCTTGTGCCAAGTACTTGTCATAATTTTTAGCACTGGTAAAGGCATCAATCACAATTTTCTCAGGCTGAATACCTTTTTGAAGGAGGAGATAGATAGCCTGATTATGGAGGGCAACCTTAACCGAAACAGCGTTGTAGCGGTCCCCGATGACCTCGTTGTACTTGCTTGGTGAGAGAAGTAGTGCCTGGTGCTGGATTTTTTCCTTGAGGATAGGGGCAATCTGACGAATCTTTTGGTCGGTCAGAGTTTTAGAATCTCCCACACCGAGTTTTCGCAAGAAGTCGTGCTGGTCAGGTGTGACAAAGGAAGCCACAACTGCAAGTCCACCAAAGTAGGAACCATTTCCAACCTCATCCGTCCCAATCAAAGGAAGATTTTGCCCCCTGGTTTCCTCTACAACCTGATAGCCAAAGAAACGAGCGTATTTCTCAGCTCCTTCACCCTGAAGCAAGACCTTTCCAGAAGTATAGATAGAAACCGTTGCTTGAGGTAGTCGCAAAAAGTAGCGAATATAGGGATTCTTGCTGGGAGCCAGACTAGTTTGATAGTGTTCAAGAAAAGCCTGAATCTCCTTTTCACTTGGTGTGAGTGTTATACTTGCCATAGTTTCTATTGTACCATAAAAGCAGGCAAATTTGTAAAAACTGACAAAATTAGCGAATTTTGGTATAATATCGTGAGGTGAATTTTATGGCAAATCTAAATCGATTCAAATTTACATTCGGGAAAAAATCATTAACCTTGACAAGCGAGCATGATAACCTTTTTATGGAGGAAATCGCTAAGGTTGCGACAGAAAAATACCAAGCAATTAAAGAACAAATGCCTAGTGCAGATGATGAAACGATCGCTCTTTTGTTGGCAGTCAACTGTTTGTCAACTCAACTCAGTCGTGAGATTGAATTTGATGATAAGGAGCAAGAATTAGAAGAACTGCGCCACAAGCTTGTGACTTGCAAGCAAGAACAGAGCAAGATTGAGGATTCCTTATGATTTCAATCCTTCTTCTATTGGTCTTGGCTTGGGGATTTTATATCGGCTATCGGAGAGGCCTGCTCTTACAGGTTTATTACCTGATTTCAGCCATGGCATCGGCTTTTGTGGCTGGCCAGTTTTACAAGGGGCTTGGCGAGCAGTTCCACTTATTGCTCCCTTATGCAAATCCGCAGGAAGGTCAGGGAACTTTCTTTTTCCCATCGGATCAACTCTTTCAATTGGATAAGGTCTTTTATGCAGGTATCGGTTACTTGCTTGTATTTGGGATTGTCTATAGCATCGGTCGTTTGCTTGGTCTCCTCTTGCACTTGATTCCTAGTAAAAAACTGGGTGGCAAGTTGTTCCAAGTTTCAGCAGGTATCTTGTCCATGTTGGTGACCTTATTTGTCTTGCAAATGACCTTGACCATCTTGGCGACCATTCCCATGGCAGCTATACAAAATCCTCTTGAAAAGAGTATCGTCGCAAAACACATCATCCAGAGCATACCGGTAACAACCAGTTGGCTCAAACAAATCTGGGTGACGAATTTAATCGGATAAAAAGGGCAGGAGTTTTCCTAGCCCTTTGTTTACAGATTTGACTGAATGTAAAAAGTTACTACACCTAATACTCAATGAAAATCAAAGAGCAAACTAGGAAGCTAGCCGCAGGCTGTACTTGAGTACGGTAAGGCGACGCTGACGTGGTTTGAATTTGATTTTCGAAGAGTATAGACATTCAAAGACAAGGAAATAACGATGAATAAGAAAATATTAGAAACATTAGAGTTCAATAAGGTCAAGGCTTTGTTTGAACCCCATTTGTTGACCGAGCAGGGTTTGGAGCAATTGAGACAGCTGGCTCCGACTGCCAAAGCGGATAAAATAAAACAGGCTTTTGCTGAGATGAAGGAAATGCAGGCTCTTTTCGTCGAGCAACCGCATTTTACTATTCTTGCAACCAAGGAAATCGCAGGAGTCTGCAAGCGGTTGGAGATGGGAGCGGACCTCAATATCGAGGAGTTCCTACTCTTGAAGCGCGTACTTCTTGCTAGCCGAGAACTGCAAAATTTTTATGCCAATCTGGAAAATGTCAGCTTGGAAGAATTAGCCCTTTGGTTTGAGAAATTACATGATTTTCCGCAGTTACAAGGAAATCTTCAAGCTTTTAATGATGCAGGTTTCATTGAAAATTTTGCCAGTGAAGAATTGGCGCGCATCCGTAGAAAAATCCATGATAGCGAGAGTCAGGTACGCGATGTCTTGCAAGATTTGCTCAAGCAAAAAGCGAAGATGTTGACAGAAGGGATTGTTGCCAGCAGAAATGGCCGTCAGGTTTTACCAGTCAAAAACACCTACCGCAATAAGATTGCAGGTGTCGTTCATGATATTTCTGCTAGTGGAAATACCGTCTATATCGAACCCCGTGAGGTGGTTAAACTGAGTGAAGAAATTGCCAGTTTGCGAGCAGATGAGCGCTATGAAATGCTTCGTATTCTCCAAGAAATCTCGGAGCGTGTTCGCCCTCATGCGGCTGAGATTGCTAATGACGCTTGGATTATCGGCCATTTGGACTTGATTCGTGCCAAGGTTCGTTTTATCCAAGAAAGGCAAGCAGTCGTTCCTCAGCTATCAGAAAATCAAGAGATTCAACTGCTCCATGTCTGCCATCCTTTGGTCAAAAATGCCGTTGCAAATGATGTCCATTTTGGTCAAGATTTAACAGCGATTGTCATTACAGGCCCCAATACAGGTGGTAAGACCATCATGCTCAAGACTCTCGGCTTGACGCAGGTTATGGCTCAGTCTGGTTTGCCGATTTTAGCAGACAAGGGAAGCCGTGTTGGTATTTTTGAAGAAATCTTTGCTGATATTGGCGATGAGCAGTCTATTGAGCAGAGCTTGTCTACCTTCTCTAGCCACATGACCAATATCGTGGATATTCTTGGCAAGGTCAACCAGCATTCACTCTTACTCTTGGATGAGTTGGGGGCTGGTACAGATCCCCAAGAGGGAGCTGCCCTTGCCATGGCAATTCTGGAGGACCTTCGCCTGCGTCAAGTCAAGACCATGGCGACCACCCACTATCCCGAACTCAAGGCCTACGGTATTGAGACAGCCTTTGTGCAAAATGCCAGTATGGAGTTTGACACTGCCACTCTTCGCCCGACCTATCGCTTTATGCAGGGCGTTCCTGGCCGAAGCAATGCCTTTGAAATTGCCAAACGTCTAGGCCTATCTGAAGTTATCGTAGGGGATGCCAGTCAGCAGGTAGATCAGGACAATGATGTCAATCGTATCATTGAGCAACTGGAAGAGCAGACGCTAGAGAGTCGCAAACGCTTGGACAATATCCGTGAGGTGGAGCAAGAAAATCTCAAGATGAACCGCGCTCTCAAAAAGCTCTACAATGAGCTCAATCGTGAAAAAGAAACGGAGCTCAATAAAGCGCGTGAACAGGCTGCTGAGATTGTGGACATGGCCCTAAGTGAAAGTGACCAGATTCTCAAAAATCTCCACAGTAAGTCCCAGCTCAAACCTCATGAAATCATTGAAGCCAAGGCCAAGCTGAAAAAATTGGCTCCTGAAAAAGTAGATTTGTCAAAAAATAAGGTGCTTCAAAAGGCCAAGAAAAAACGAGCTCCAAAGGTGGGAGATGATATCGTGGTGCTCAGTTATGGACAGCGTGGTACCTTGACCAGTCAACTTAAGGACGGCCGCTGGGAAGCTCAAGTCGGATTGATTAAGATGACCTTAGAAGAGAAAGAATTTGACCTCGTTCAAGCCCAGCAAGAAAAGCAAGTCAAGAAGAAACAGGTCAATGTCGTGAAACGAACTTCTGGTCGTGGTCCACAAGCCAGACTGGACCTTCGAGGTAAACGCTATGAAGAAGCTATGAATGAGCTAGATGCCTTTATAGACCAAGCCTTGCTTAATAATATGGCTCAAGTTGATATCATCCATGGTATCGGAACAGGTGTCATCCGTGAAGGTGTCACCAAATACCTACAAAGAAACAAGCATGTCAAGAGTTTTGGCTATGCCCCACAAAATGCTGGGGGCAGTGGTGCGACTATTGTGACCTTTAAATGATAGCAGTATTCTGGACTTTATAAAGTAAAAACTGTTGAACTAATTTTTACTAATAAACACATTGACAAAAGCCAACATTTTTTGTAAAATAAGAATCAATTAAATACCAACACCGAATGAAGTTTAATAGAAGTGGGGAATCGTTTGATTTTCCATGACTGTAAATGGACGGAACTCTGGAGAGACCGTAAAGGCACCGAAGGGGCAAGGCAGGCAACTGCTCAAACTCTCAGGTAAAAGGACAGAGCTAGGATAGACCGCTTTTTAGCATTTATCTAAGCATTCCAGAGTACATGTATCTTGCATGTGCTCTTTCTTTTGGGGTTGAAAAGATAGGAGAAGGAAATGTTAGAATTGCTTAAATCAATTGATGCTTTTGCTTGGGGCCCACCTCTCTTGATTCTCTTGGTCGGGACAGGGATTTACCTAACTGCCCGTCTAGGCCTCTTGCAGGTTTTGCGTCTGCCCAAGGCCTTCCAGCTTATTTTTACTAAGGATAAGGGGCATGGAGATGTGTCCAGTTTTGCGGCCTTGTGTACAGCCCTGGCAGCGACAGTTGGTACGGGAAATATTATCGGGGTAGCTACAGCTATCAAGGTCGGTGGACCAGGAGCACTCTTTTGGATGTGGATGGCCGCTTTCTTTGGGATGGCTACCAAGTATGCGGAAGGACTTTTGGCGATCAAATACCGCACCAAGGATGATCATGGCGCAGTAGCGGGAGGTCCCATGCACTACATCCTTTTGGGTATGGGTGAAAAATGGCGTCCCCTTGCTATCTTCTTTGCCCTTGCAGGTGTGCTAGTAGCTTTGCTGGGAATTGGGACTTTTACCCAAGTCAACTCGATTACAGAATCTATCCAAAATACGACGACTATTTCGCCAGCTATTACCGCTCTCGTTTTGTCTGTCTTTGTAGCGATTGCAGTCTTTGGTGGCCTCAAGTCCATTTCTAAGGTTTCAACTACTGTGGTTCCTTTTATGGCTATTATTTATATTTTGGGAACTCTTACAGTTATTTTCTTTAATATTGGGAAAATCCCTGTCACAATTGCTTTAATATTGACATCGGCTTTTAGTCCGGTTGCTGCGGTGGGTGGTTTTGCTGGGGCTAGCATTCGAATGGCTATTCAAAATGGTGTGGCGCGAGGTGTGTTCTCGAACGAATCTGGTCTGGGTTCGGCTCCCATTGCAGCAGCAGCAGCCAAGACAAACGAACCGGTAGAGCAAGGTTTGATTTCCATGACAGGTACCTTTATTGACACCCTCATTATCTGTACGTTGACAGGTTTAACAATCTTGGTAACTGGGGTTTGGAGTGGTGATTTGAATGGAGTTGCATTGACTCAGTCAGCCTTCTCAACAGTCTTTTCACACTTTGGGCCTGCCCTCTTGACCATCTTCCTTGTGCTCTTTGCCTTCACGACGATTCTAGGTTGGAACTATTATGGAGAGCGCTGTTTCGAGTTTCTCTTCGGTGTTCGTTTTATCTGGCTTTACCGTGTGGTCTTTGTGCTCATGGTCTTATTGGGAGGATTTATCGAGTTGGATATGGTTTGGATTATCGCAGATATCGTTAACGCCTTGATGGCTCTGCCAAACTTGATTGCCCTCTTGGTCTTGTCACCAGTCGTCATTGCTGAGACTAAAAAGTATTTTGATAAATAATGGATCACACATCGCGTGTGATTTTTTGCTTTCATAAAAAATTTCTATCAGTGCAATTTAAAATATATATTATACAAGGTATAGAATCTGTGATAGACTAGGTTTCAACAACATGAAAAGAGGTATTATGATGACAACATTTACAATCCATACAGTAGAATCAGCACCAGCAGAAGTGAAAGAAGTTCTTGAAACAGTAGAAAAAGATAACAATGGCTATATTCCCAACCTAATCGGTCTCTTGGCTAATGCACCTACTGCCTTAGAAGCCTACAGAACTGTCGGAGCTATCAACCGCCGCAATAGCCTGACACCTGTTGAGCGCGAAGTGGTGCAAATCACGGCAGCCGTAACTAATGGTTGTGCCTTCTGCGTCGCAGGTCACACAGCCTTTTCAATCAAACAAATTCAGATGAATGATGATCTTCTGCAAGCCCTTCGCAATCGTACTCCAATCGAAACAGATCCTAAATTGGACACCCTAGCTAAGTTTACTTTGGCAGTTATCAATACCAAGGGTCGTGTAGGAGATGAAGCCTTATCTGAGTTTCTAGAAGCTGGCTACACCCAACAAAATGCCTTGGATGTTGTTCTTGGTGTCAGCCTAGCAAGCCTCTGTAACTATGCCAACAACCTAGCCAATACCCCAATTAACCCAGAATTGCAACCTTATGCTTAATTCATATCTGAATAAAATGAAGTCTGAAATCAACGGACTTCGTTTTTTATCCCCTCATTTAAGCGCTTTTATGCTATACTGAAACTAACATGATTATTGGAGGTTAGGATGAAAAAACTCCCTTTGGTATTTTCTGGTTGTTTGCTAGGTTTGGCAGGAGCTGGAAATCTTATTTTAGATACGTTGCCAGTTCTATCCCATCTGTTGAGTCTGACAGGTTTGATTTTATGGATTTACTTTCTGATTTTGCATCTTTTTAATTGGAAGGAAACCAAGCAAGAATTGACCAAGCCTCCTCTTTTGTCAGGAATGGCGACCTTTCCCATGGCTGGGATGATTTTATCTACCTATGTCTTTCGCGTCTTCCCTCATCTTCCTTTGGTTGCGCAAGGGCTCTGGTGGTTTTCATTTCTCTTGGATTTGGCCTTGATTGCTGGTTTCACCATCAAGTTTGCTTATCCGGGTCGGAGGGTTCATGCGACTCCTAGCTGGACGGTTCTCTATGTGGGGATAGCAGTGGCAGCCTTGACCTATCCTCTTATCGGTATCATCGAAATTGCCTATGTGACCTTGATTTTTGGTTTTCTTCTTACCTTCTATCTCTATCCCCTTATTTATAGTGATTTAAAGAAACATCCACTCCCACTAGCCTTGCTTGGACAAGAAGGAATCTACTGTGCTCCCTTCTCTCTACTCTTGGCTTCCCTGGTTCGAGTTGGAGGAGCCAGTCTACCGACTTGGGTCTTGATTGTAATGATCTTGGCTTCCCAATCCTTCTTTTTCTTTGTTTTGACTCGCCTGCCCAATATTTTAAAACAAGGTTTTCAACCAGCCTTCTCAGCACTCACCTTCCCAACCATTATCACAGCTACTTCGCTTAAGATGGCTCAGGGAATCTTGAAACTTCCATTTCTGGATTATCTGGTATTGGCTGAAACTGCTATTTGTTTAATGATTTTATTCTTTGTATTAGGCGCATATCTGAATTGGTTACGAAAAAAGGTCTAGCTAGAAATAGCTAAACCTTATTTTTATGGTTTGATAACCTCAGCTCCGCCCATGTATGGACGAAGTGCTTCTGGGATGGTCACAGAACCATCTTCATTTTGGTAGTTTTCAAGAATAGCAGCCACTGTACGTCCAACTGCAAGTCCAGAACCGTTCAAGGTATGGAGGAGTTTCACCTTGCCGTCTGCTTCATCACGGTAACGGATTTGGGCACGACGGGCTTGGAAATCTTCTGTGTTTGAACAGCTTGAGATTTCACGGTAGGTATTTTGCGCTGGAATCCAAACTTCCAAGTCGTAAGTCTTCGCAGCTGAGAAGCCCATATCTCCAGTAGAGAGAGCAACGACACGGTATGGAAGGTTAAGTTTTTGAAGAATGTTTTCAGCGTTGGCTGTCATTTTTTCCAATTCTTCGTAAGATTCTTCTGGTTTGGCAAATTTAACCATTTCAACCTTGTGGAATTGGTGCAAACGAATCAAGCCACGAGTATCACGACCAGCAGAACCAGCCTCAGAACGGAATGAAGGACTCATAGCAGTGAAGTAGATTGGCAGGTCTTTACCATCAAGGATTTCATCACGGTAGTAGTTTGTCAGAGGAACTTCAGCTGTAGGGATAAGGACATAATTGCTATCGCTGAGTTCAAAAGTGTCTTCCTTGAATTTTGGATATTGACCAGTCCCAAACATAGAATCGTGGTTAACCATGTAAGGCGTGATGACTTCAGTATAGCCTTCTTTGCCATGTTCATCCAACATAAAGTTGTAGATAGCACGTTCCAAACGAGCACCGAGGCCTTTATAGAAGAGGAAGCGAGCGCCTGTTACCTTACCACCGCGTTCCCAATCAAGGATACCAAGGTCTTCACCGAGATCCCAGTGAGCTTTTGGCTCAAAGTCAAACTCGCGTGGAGTACCCCAACGGCGAACTTCCACATTGTCATCTTCATCAGCCCCAACAGGAACACTGTCAGCTGGGATGTTAGGAAGAGTCGTTGTAAATTCTGTTAATTTAGCATCTATTTCTGCCAATTCAGCATCCAAGGCTTTGACTTCAGCAGATAGAGTTTGCATGGCAGCAATCTTGTCATCTGCATTTTCCTTGTTGCGCTTAGCTTGGGCAATCTCAGCAGAAACTGTGTTACGTTCTGCCTTGAGAGTTTCAACTTTGACCAAGATGTCACGACGCTTAGCATCGATTTCTTTCATCTCATTCAAGACAGCAGCATCTACACCACGTGTAGCCAATTTTTCTGCGACAGCATCAAAATCTGTACGAATACGTTTGATATCTAACATAAGAACTCCTTTATGAAAAAAGCACACCTGACAAAGCGTTGGAGTGGCAGGGCCACGGTTCCATCCAACTTCACAGGTGTGCACTTGATTGTGTATGTAATTGTTACTAACGGTAGAATTTCACCTATCCCTCCTATCTGCTCGCAGCATCCGCAGACTTTCTGAAAGAAGAAGATAACCTACTTATCCGTTGCTATGATTATACTAAAGTTTCTACTTTTTTGCAAATAGATTTTTAAATTTTTGGCTAATTGTCTGAATCAGGGTCGGAAGTTTGACGACCTTGTCATTCCCCAGTTTTTCACGAGCAATTTTGAGAATGGCACCTGAATCTTTTGAAGCAAAGAGGAATTTTCCTTTGTCTGTAAAGACTTCGAAGTGGCGACTGATTTTCCTCCCAGTGACATTGGCTCCAATCTGGTTGATATGGCTCCAAGGAATCTGGATAAATTGTTCGACATTGACATCGGGGTAAAATTCTAAGGCCTGATCTCCGACCAGGAATTTCCCAACTTTCCCAGCGATAGAGAGGTAGGAAGTGCCTGTCGTGCTGAGAAGCACTGTTTTGTTAAGAGATTGGGCCATGATTAGTCTTCCTTACTTTCACCGAAAAAGGCATTGTAGAGGGCTTTAATAGCTGCTTTCTCTTGGTCCTTATGGACAACAAACATAATAGACACTTCACTAGAACCTTGAGACATCATCTGGATGTTGATCTTATTTTCAGATAGAGCACGTGTCGCAGTAGCAGTTACTCCGATATGACTCTTCATCTTTTCTCCAACAATCATAATGATTGAAAGGTCGTGCTCGATTTCTGCATGGTCTACTTCAGCCTTTTGAACCAACTGACGAAGGATTTCTTCTTCCTTGATAGGAGTTAGTTCGCGAGAACGGAGAATGATTGAAAGATCGTCGATACCTGTTGGCATATGTTCCCAACCGATGTTAAGATCTTCAAGGATTTGAAGAACCTTGCGTCCAAATCCAACCTCACGGTTCATGAGGTATTTCGACATGTTGATGCTGACAAAGCCTGAGTCACCAGCAATTCCCACAACTGGAAATTCATCACTACTGTGTTTTAGAACGATACGAGTACCTGGATGATCAGGATTGTTGGTATTCTTGATAACCAGAGGAATTTTTCCACGGTAGGCAGGAAGAAGTGCTTCGTCATGAAGAACTGAGAATCCTGCATAGGCTAACTCACGCATTTCACGGTAGGTTAACTCAGGGATTGAGTGTGGTTGGTGGATAATACCAGGGTGGGCTGCAAAGATACCATCAACGTCTGTAAAGTTTTCATAGAGGTCTGCCTTAACACCGGCCGCAATGATAGAACCTGTAATGTCTGATCCTCCACGTGAGAAGGTACAGATTTGATTTTCCTTGGTAACTCCAAAGAAACCAGGAATGACAAGAACTTCATTTGTATTTGTCAATTCTTCAATCTTATCATAACTTGATGGAATGATGCGAGCGTGACCAGGCTCACTTGTGACCACAATACCAGCTTCTCTAGGGTGCACATAGCGTGCATCGATCCCGTTTTGGTTAAAGTAGGCAGCGATTAACTTAGCATTGTTATTTTCACCAGCTGCTAGGAAAGTATCGTAGAGAAATTCATTTTCATCAATAGGAAGAGTGGCTAAGGCGCGAATGCTTTTAGAGATTTTTTCTAAAACCGCAGGTTTTAGTCCCAATTCACTCACCATAGCAGCATAGCGGTCAATAATCCAGCTTTGGCTCTTGCTAATATCGTTACCAGCAACATAGTCGCGGTAGTATTTAATCAAGGCATCCGTAACCTTAGTATCTTCAGCATTGCGTTTCCCAGGTGCAGAAACAACTACAAAACGACGCTCTGGATCGCTTTTGACGATGTTTAAAACTTTTTCTAATTGACCAGCAGAGGCAAGTGAGCTACCTCCAAATTTAACAACTTTCATAAGAACTCCTAAAGTAAGTATTTTATACGATTATAGCAGAAAGAAAGCCTTTTTTCAATGAAGAAAATAAGATGCTTTCTAGGATAAAGGGAGCCTTTCATATCGGCTGAGACACTTTCAGCTGATTTTTTCTTGCTTTCTGATTTCAAAAAAGATATACTTTGAAAATAAAATAATTTAAATTACTTATAAAATAAAAGGAGACCTGATGGAGTATATTATTTATCAGCTTGAAGAGGATTTGGCAATCATTACGTTGAATCGTCCTGAGGTCGCAAATGGTTTTCATATTCCTATGTGTGAGGAGATTTTGGAAGCTCTGACTCTGGCAGAGAAGGATCCAGTTGTGCATTTTATCTTAATTAATGCCAATGGGAAAGTATTCTCCGTTGGAGGAGATTTAGTAGAGATGAAGCGGGCAGTGGAAGAGGATGATATTCCTTCATTGACGAAAATCGCAGAATTGGTCAATACTATTTCCTATAAAATAAAGCAAATAGCTAAACCTGTTTTGATGGAGGTTGATGGGGCTGTTGCAGGTGCCGCAGCGAATATGGCTGTTGCTGCAGATTTCTGTCTTGCAACGGATAAGGCTAAATTTATCCAAGCTTTTGTTGGAGTTGGCTTGGCTCCGGATGCAGGAGGAATTCATCTCTTGAGCCGAAGTATTGGTGTGACACGTGCTGCTCAATTAGCTATGACAGGTGAGGCTTTGAACGCAGAAAAAGCTTTAGAATGGGGGTTGGTTTACCGCGTCTGTGAAGCTGATAAACTTGAAAAAACGAGAGAACAGCTTCTTAAAAAATTGAGACGCGGGTCAGCTAATTCTTATGCAGCTATCAAGAAGTTGGTTTGGGAGAGTCAATTTAAAGACTGGCAGAATTACGCTACTTTAGAACTGAATCTACAGGAATCACTAGCGAAAACAGAGGATTTCAAAGAAGGAGTGCGAGCTCATTCGGAGAGAAGAAGACCGAAATTTACTGGAAAATAAAAAAATACTTGCACCATTCTTTGAAGTTTGATATAATTCTCTTGTCAAATGTTTTGATTCTAAAAGTTTTTTTGAAAAGGAGGGAAAAGAGATTGGACTACCAACGAATTAATGAATATTTAACATCTATATTTAACAATGTCCTCGTTATCGAGGAAGTTAGCTTGAGGGGTAGTCGTTTCAAAGATATCTCCATCAAAGAAATGCATACGATTGATGTGATTGGGAAATTCCCAGATGTGACACCAAGTCAAGTGTCAAAAGAGTTGATGGTGACTCTTGGGACAGTTACGACTAGTTTGAATAATCTCGAACGCAAGGGTTACATTGAACGCATTCGTTCAGAGCATGATAGACGTGTGGTGCATCTGCATTTGACAAAGAAAGGTCGCTTGGTTCATAGGCTACATAAACGCTTCCATAAGGCCATGGTTGAAAAAATCATCGATGGTATGAGTAGGCAAGAAATTGAGGTTATGAGCAAAGGTTTGACTAATCTTTATCAATTTTTGGAGGATTTGAGATAATGGCTTTTGCAAAAATAAGCCAGGTTGCTCATTATGTGCCAGAGCAAGTGGTTACAAATCATGATTTGGCCCAGATTATGGATACCAATGATGAGTGGATTTCAAGTCGGACGGGAATACGACAAAGGCATATTTCAAGAACAGAATCTACTAGTGATTTGGCTACAGAAGTTGCTAAGAAACTGATGGCAAAAGCTGGAATCACAGGGGAAGAGTTGGATTTTATCATCCTAGCTACCATTACTCCAGATTCGATGATGCCCTCTACAGCTGCTCGTGTCCAAGCTAATATTGGTGCCAATAAGGCCTTTGCTTTTGACCTAACAGCTGCTTGTAGTGGATTTGTATTTGCCTTGTCAACTGCTGAAAAGTTTATCGCTTCTGGTCGCTTTCAAAAAGGCTTGGTGCTTGGTAGTGAAACCCTCTCTAAGGCAGTCGATTGGTCAGATCGATCAACAGCTGTTTTATTTGGAGATGGTGCTGGCGGAGTCTTGCTAGAAGCTAGCGAGCAAGAGCATTTCTTGGCTGAGAGTCTCAATAGTGATGGAAGTCGTAGTGAGTGTCTAACTTATGGACAGTCAGGCTTGTATTCTCCATTTTCAGATCAAGAAAATGCAGAGTCCTTTTTGAAGATGGATGGGCGCGCAATCTTTGATTTTGCCATTCGAGATGTAGCCAAGTCTATCAAACAGACTATTGATGAATCTCCTGTAGAGGCGACAGACTTGGATTATCTGCTACTTCATCAGGCTAATGACCGTATTTTGGATAAGATGGCTAGAAAAATCGGTGTCGACCGAGCTAAACTTCCAGCCAATATGATGGAGTATGGTAATACCAGTGCAGCCAGTATCCCGATTTTACTTTCAGAGTGTGTAGAACAAGGTCTCATCCATTTAGATGGTAGCCAGACTGTTCTTTTATCAGGCTTCGGTGGAGGCTTGACCTGGGGCACGCTCATTCTTACAATTTAGGTAATCATGTGGTGAACACATTGTTATAAAAAACTATTTATTTTAAAGGAGTCCTATCATGGCAGTATTTGAAAAAGTACAAGAAATTATCGTTGAAGAACTTGGAAAAGACGCATCAGAAGTAACACTTGAATCAACTTTTGATGACTTGGACGCAGATTCATTGGACTTGTTCCAAGTAATCTCAGAAATCGAAGATGCTTTTGATATCCAAATCGAAGCAGAAGATGACTTGAAAACAGTTGGTGACTTGGTTGCCTACGTTGAAGAGCAAACAAAATAAGCAGAATACAAATAGAAGGAGTAGGGAAACCCGCTCCCTCTTGTTTAGGCAATAGTTTGATTTTCAAATTATGACAGTATCGAACTATTACGTAAGCAAGAAATGATGGAGGCACTATGAAAACGCGTATTACAGAATTATTGAACATTGATTATCCTATTTTCCAGGGAGGAATGGCCTGGGTTGCTGATGGTGATTTGGCAGGGGCTGTTTCTAAGGCTGGAGGACTAGGCATTATCGGTGGGGGAAATGCCCCTAAAGAAGTTGTCAAGGCTAATATTGATAAAATCAAATCATTGACGGATAAACCTTTTGGTGTTAACATCATGCTCTTGTCTCCATTCGTGGAAGATATTGTGGATCTAGTCATCGAGGAAGGTGTTAAAGTAGTTACAACAGGCGCAGGAAATCCAAGCAAGTACATGGAACGCTTTCATGCTGCTGGCATTACAGTGATTCCTGTTGTGCCAAGTGTGGCTCTAGCTAAACGTATGGAAAAAATCGGTGCGGACGCTGTTATTGCAGAAGGAATGGAAGCTGGGGGGCATATCGGTAAATTAACAACCATGACCTTGGTGCGTCAGGTAGCTGCAGCTGTATCTATTCCTGTTATTGCTGCAGGAGGGATTGCGGATGGTGAAGGTGCTGCGGCTGGCTTCATGCTAGGTGCAGAGGCTGTTCAGGTTGGAACGCGTTTTGTCGTTGCAAAAGAGTCTAATGCTCATCCAAATTACAAGGCCAAGATTTTAAAAGCGAGAGATATTGATACTACGATTTCAGCCCAACACTTTGGACATGCTGTTCGTGCTATTAAAAATCAATTGACTCGTGATTTTGAAAAAGCTGAGAAAGAAGCCTTTAAACAGGAAAATCCTGATTTAGAAATCTTTGAACAAATGGGAGCAGGTGCCCTAGCCAAAGCAGTTGTTCACGGAGATGTGGATGGCGGATCTGTCATGGCAGGTCAAATTGCGGGGCTTGTTTCCAAAGAAGAAACCGTTGAAGAAATCCTAAAAGATTTGTACTACGGAGCTGCTAAGAAAATTCAAGAAGAAGCCTCTCGTTGGGCAGGAGTTGTAAGAAATGACTAAAACAGCCTTTTTATTTGCTGGTCAAGGTGCCCAGTATCTAGGTATGGGACGGGATCTCTATGATCAGTATCCGATTGTCCAAGAAACGATTGATCAAGCTAGTCAGGTACTTGGTTATGATTTGCGTCATCTCATCGATACAGAAGAAGAAAAACTCAATCAGACACGCTATACGCAACCAGCCATTCTAGCGACTTCGGTTGCTATTTACCGTTTATTGCAAGAAAAGGGTTATCAGCCGGATATGGTTGCTGGTTTGTCTCTTGGAGAATACTCTGCCTTGGTTGCCAGTGGCGCCTTGGAGTTTGAAGATGCGGTAGCCTTGGTAGCTAAGCGTGGTGCCTATATGGAAGAAGCAGCTCCTGCTGGGTCTGGCAAGATGGTCGCAGTTCTCAATATGCCAGTAGAGGTCATTGAGGAAGCCTGTCAAAAAGCTTCTGAACTTGGAGTGGTTACCCCAGCAAACTATAATACACCTGCACAGATCGTCATTGGTGGAGAAGTGGTTGCGGTTGACCGAGCGGTTGAACTTTTGCAGGAAGCTGGTGCCAAACGCTTGATTCCTCTCAAGGTGTCAGGACCTTTTCACACCGCTCTCCTTGAGCCTGCTAGCCAGAAACTAGCTGAAACTCTAGCTCAAGTGGCTTTCTCAGATTTTACTTGTCCTCTAGTCGGCAATACAGAAGCTGCTGTTATGCAAAAAGAAGATATTGCTCAACTTTTGACGCGTCAGGTCAAGGAACCAGTTCGTTTCTATGAAAGTATTGCGGTCATGCAAGAAGCAGGTGTAACCAACTTTATCGAGATTGGACCGGGGAAAGTTTTATCAGGTTTTGTCAAAAAAATTGATAAGACAGCTAAACTTGCCAATGTTGAAGATCAGGCTAGCTTGGAAACTTTGCTAGAAAACAAGTAATCCCTTCTCCCATAAATACAGGAGGAAACAGGAGAAAAGAATGCAACTAAAAAATAAAAATATCTTTATTACAGGTTCGAGTCGTGGAATCGGTCTTGCCATCGCCCACAAGTTTGCTCAAGCAGGAGCCAACATTGTCTTAAACAGCCGTGGTGCAATTTCAGAAGAATTGCTCGCTGAGTTTTCAAACTATGGTGTCAAGGTAGTTCCCATTTCAGGAGATGTGTCCGATTTTGCAGACGCTAAGCGTATGGTTGAGGACGCTATTGCAGAGCTGGGTTCAGTAGATGTTTTGGTCAACAATGCAGGGATTACCCAAGATACCCTTATGCTCAAGATGACAGAAGCAGATTTTGAAAAAGTGCTCAAAGTTAACCTGACTGGTGCCTTTAACATGACACAATCAGTCTTGAAACCGATGATGAAAACCAGAGAAGGTGCTATCATTAATATGTCTAGTGTTGTTGGTTTGATGGGAAATATCGGTCAAGCTAACTATGCTGCTTCTAAGGCTGGTTTGATTGGTTTTACCAAGTCTGTGGCGCGTGAAGTGGCCAATCGCAATATCAGGGTTAATGCTATTGCACCTGGAATGATTGAATCTGATATGACAGCAGTTCTATCGGACAAGGTAAAAGATGCCATGCTGGCGCAAATTCCTATGAAAGAATTTGGGAAAGCAGAGCAGGTTGCAGATTTGACAGTATTTTTAGCAGGCCAAGATTATCTAACTGGTCAAGTGGTTGCCATTGATGGTGGCTTAAGTATGTAGCAGAAGCTAGAGGTGAAAAAGATGAAACTAAATCGCGTAGTAGTAACAGGTTATGGAGTAACATCTCCAATCGGAAATACACCAGAAGAATTTTGGAATAGTTTGACAAGTGGAAAAATCGGAATTGGTCCAATTACAAAATTTGATCATAGTGACTTTGATGTGCATAATGCAGCAGAAATTCAAGATTTTCCTTTTGATAAATACTTTGTTAAGAAAGATACCAACCGTTTTGATAACTATTCTTTGTATGCCTTATATGCGGCCCAAGAGGCTGTCAACCACGCTAAGCTGGATGTAGAGGCTATTGACAAGGATCGTTTTGGTGTTATCGTTGCCTCTGGTATTGGTGGAATCAAAGAAATTGAAGATCAAGTACTTCGATTAAATGATAAAGGACCAAAACGTGTGAAACCATTGACCCTTCCAAAAGCCTTGCCAAATATGGCTTCAGGAAATGTTGCTATGCGTTTTGGAGCAAACGGTGTTTGTAAATCCATCAATACTGCCTGCGCTTCATCAAATGACGCGATTGGGGATGCCTTCCGCTCAATTAAATTTGGTTTCCAAGACGTTATGTTGGTAGGTGGTTCAGAAGCCTCTATCACACCTTTTGCTATTGCTGGTTTTCAAGCCCTAACAGCTCTCTCTACGACAGAGGATCCAAGTCGTGCTTCCATCCCATTTGATAAGGACCGCAATGGTTTTGTCATGGGTGAAGGTTCAGGGATGTTGGTTCTTGAAAGCCTTGAACACGCTGAAAAACGTGGGGCTACTATTCTTGCTGAAGTGGTTGGCTACGGAAATACCTGTGATGCCTACCATATGACTTCACCACATCCAGAAGGTCAAGGAGCTATCAAGGCCATCAAACTAGCCTTGGAAGAAGCTGAGATTTCTCCAGAGCAAGTCGCCTATGTCAATGCTCACGGAACGTCAACTCCTGCTAATGAAAAAGGAGAAAGTGGTGCGATCGTAGCTGTTCTTGGTAAGGAAGTACCTGTATCATCAACTAAGTCTTTCACAGGGCATTTGCTGGGAGCTGCAGGTGCAGTAGAAGCTATCGTCACAATCGAAGCTATGCGTCATAACTTTGTACCAATGACGGCTGGAACAAGTGAAGTATCAGATTATATCGAAGCCAATGTCGTTTATGGACAAGGCTTGGAGCAAGAGATTCCATACGCTATTTCAAATACCTTTGGTTTTGGTGGCCACAATGCGGTTCTTGCTTTCAAACGTTGGGAGAATAAATAAGTATGAATTTAAACGATATTAAAGACTTGATGGCTCAATTTGACCAGTCAAGTTTGAGAGAATTTTCTTATAAAAACGGGACGGATGAGTTGCAGTTTAGCAAAAATGAAGCTAGACTTTTGCCTGAAGTTGCAGCTTCAGTTGCTCCAGCGCCCGTTCTAGCAACACCAAATCCAGCGGCTCCTACATCTGCTCCAGCAGAGACTGTAACAGAAGAAGTTCAAGCTCCAGCTGAAACAAGTGTAGTTGCTGAGGGAGATGTTGTAGAGAGCCCACTTGTTGGAGTGGCTTACTTGGCTGCTGGTCCTGATAAACCTGCCTTCGTTACAGTTGGTGATAGTGTCAAAAAAGGTCAAACATTGGTGATCATCGAAGCTATGAAAGTCATGAATGAAATTCCAGCTCCTAAAGATGGTGTGGTAACGGAAATTCTCGTTTCTAACGAAGAAATGGTTGAGTTTGGTAAAGGATTGGTACGTATCAAATGATCGATATTCAAGGAATCAAAGAAGCTCTACCCCACCGTTATCCTATGCTTCTAGTGGATCGTGTCTTGGAAGTGAGCGAGGATACCATTGTTGCCATCAAAAATGTGACCATAAATGAGCCCTTCTTTAACGGCCATTTTCCTCAATACCCAGTTATGCCAGGTGTTCTGATCATGGAGGCCTTGGCGCAAACAGCGGGTGTCTTGGAGTTGTCTAAACCTGAAAATAAGGGGAAACTAGTCTTTTACGCTGGTATGGACAAGGTTAAGTTCAAGAAGCAAGTTGTACCAGGAGACCAATTGGTTATGACGGCGACTTTTGTAAAACGTCGTGGTACCATTGCCGTGGTTGAAGCAAAGGCTGAAGTGGATGGTAAGCTTGCAGCCAGTGGTACTCTTACCTTTGCAATTGGAAACTAAGGAGGTTCTCCATGTTTCGAAAAATTTTAATTGCCAATCGTGGTGAAATTGCGGTTCGTATTATCCGTGCGGCGCGTGAATTGGGCATTGCGACGGTGGCGGTTTATTCAACTGCTGATAAGGAAGCTCTTCATACGCTTTTGGCAGATGAAGCGGTTTGTATCGGCCCTGGTAAGGCAACTGAGTCTTATCTCAATATTAATGCGGTTCTATCAGCTGCAGTCTTGACTGAAGCTGAAGCTATTCACCCCGGTTTTGGATTTCTCAGTGAAAATTCCAAATTTGCAACTATGTGTGAAGAAGTGGGGATCAAGTTTATCGGTCCATCTGGTCATGTCATGGATATGATGGGGGACAAGATTAATGCACGTGCTCAGATGATCAAAGCAGGTGTGCCTGTTATTCCAGGTTCGGATGGAGAAGTGCATAACTCTGAGGAAGCTTTGATTGTTGCAGAAAAAATTGGCTATCCAGTTATGCTCAAGGCTTCAGCAGGTGGTGGTGGTAAAGGGATTCGTAAGGTTGAAAAACCAGAAGACCTTGTTTCAGCCTTTGAAACCGCCTCTAGTGAAGCCAAGGCCAATTATGGCAATGGTGCCATGTATATAGAACGAGTTATCTATCCAGCTCGTCACATCGAGGTTCAAATCCTAGGAGATGAACACGGGAATGTAATCCACTTGGGGGAACGGGATTGTTCTCTACAACGGAATAACCAAAAGGTTTTGGAAGAAAGTCCTTCGATTGCAATCGGGAAAACGCTACGCCATGAAATTGGTTCTGCGGCTGTTCGAGCGGCGGAGTCTGTTGGCTATGAAAATGCAGGGACCATTGAGTTTTTGCTTGATGAAGCCAGTGGCAATTTCTATTTCATGGAAATGAATACCCGTGTTCAGGTAGAACATCCCGTTACAGAGTTTGTTTCAGGTGTGGATATCGTTAAGGAACAGATTCGCATTGCAGCAGGTCAGCCGCTGTCTGTGAAGCAAGAAGATATTGTCCTACGCGGTCATGCCATCGAGTGTCGGATCAATGCAGAAAATCCAGCCTTCAACTTTGCTCCAAGTCCAGGTAAGATTACCAATCTCTATCTGCCAAGTGGTGGAGTTGGCTTGCGCGTGGATTCAGCAGTTTATCCAGGTTATACCATTCCGCCTTATTATGACAGTATGATTGCTAAAATTATCGTTCACGGCGAAAATCGTTTTGATGCCTTGATGAAAATGCAACGTGCCCTCTATGAATTAGAAATTGAAGGGGTGCAGACCAATGCAGATTTCCAGCTTGACCTCATTTCAGATCGCAATGTCATTGCTGGAGATTACGATACTTCTTTCTTGATGGAAACCTTCTTACCTAAATATCAAGAAAAAGAATAAAATGACTTCAAGAGTTTAAACCGAAAAGGGGAATCAATGGCTCTATTTAGTAAAAAAGATAAGTATATTCGAATCAATCCCAATCGTTCGGTTAGGGAAAAACCTCAAGCCAAGCCAGAGGTTCCAGATGAATTATTCTCCCAGTGTCCGGGTTGTAAGCATACCATCTATCAGAAGGATCTGGGAAGTGAGCGTATCTGTCCGCACTGTAGCTATACCTTTCGTATTTCTGCCCAAGAACGCTTGGCTTTGACGATTGATATGGGGACTTTCAAAGAATTGTTTACAGGGATTGAAAGCAAGGATCCCTTGCATTTCCCTGGTTACCAAAAGAAACTGGCAACCATGCGGGAAAAAACAGGGCTGGATGAAGCCGTTGTGACAGGAACAGCTCTTATTAAAGGTCAGACTGTGGCTCTTGGGATTATGGATTCCAACTTTATCATGGCTTCTATGGGTACGGTTGTAGGTGAAAAAATCACTCGTTTGTTTGAGTATGCGACTGTCGAAAAATTGCCAGTTGTTCTCTTCACAGCCTCTGGTGGCGCCCGTATGCAGGAAGGAATCATGAGTCTCATGCAGATGGCTAAGATTTCTGCAGCAGTTAAACGTCATTCAAATGCAGGCCTCTTTTACCTGACTATTTTGACAGATCCAACGACTGGTGGTGTGACAGCTTCCTTCGCTATGGAAGGCGATATCATTCTGGCTGAACCACAGAGTTTGGTTGGTTTTGCTGGGCGTCGTGTCATTGAAAACACGGTTCGTGAAAGTTTGCCTGAGGATTTTCAAAAGGCAGAATTCTTATTGGAGCATGGCTTTGTGGATGCTATTGTCAAAAGAAGAGACTTGCCAGATACCATTGCTAGCCTAGTCGGATTGCACGGAGGGGGTCCTAGATGAATATTGCAAAAATAGTCAGAGAAGCGCGTGAGCAGAGTCGCTTGACAACCTTGGACTTTGCGACAGGCATTTTTGATGACTTTATCCAATTACACGGTGACCGTTCTTTTCGTGATGATGGTGCAGTTGTTGGTGGTATTGGCTGGCTTGGAAATCAAGCTGTAACAGTGGTTGGTATCCAAAAAGGCAAGAGTTTACAAGACAACCTCAAACGGAATTTTGGCCAACCACATCCAGAAGGCTATCGCAAGGCCCTGCGTTTGATGAAACAGGCTGAAAAATTTGGCCGTCCAGTTGTGACCTTTATCAATACTGCAGGTGCCTATCCTGGTGTGGGAGCGGAAGAACGTGGACAGGGAGAAGCTATCGCTCGCAATCTCATGGAAATGAGTGATCTAAAAGTTCCGATTATTGCTATCATTATCGGTGAAGGTGGTTCAGGTGGGGCTCTAGCTCTAGCCGTCGCAGACCGTGTCTGGATGCTGGAAAATTCTATCTATGCCATTCTCAGTCCAGAAGGCTTTGCTTCCATTCTATGGAAGGATGGCAGTCGTGCTATGGAGGCAGCAGAACTGATGAAAATCACTTCACATGAGCTGTTAGAAATGGAAGTGGTGGACAAGGTAATTTCTGAAGCAGGGCTTTCTAGTAAAGAACTGATTAAGACTGTCAGAAGAGAACTTCAAGCTGAGCTAGCTAGACTTTCACAAAAAACGCTAGAAGATTTGTTGGAAGAACGTTACCAACGATTTAGAAAATACTAATTCTTTAGAATATGCAAAAAACTAGAACTGGCAGTTAGTTCTAGTTTTTATGTGGTTCTCTGTGTCGAGGACACAACAAAAGGTGCTTGGGAAGACCAAACACCTTTTCGATTATTCATTTTCTTCAGTTACGAATTGACTAAGCAGTCCGTTGATAAAGCGGGCTGATTTTTGATCTGAAAAATTCTTGGCAAGTTCAATGGCTTCATTGACTGCTACCAGCTGAGGTGTATCAAATGATGTGATTTCAAAGATACCCAAGCGTAGTAAGTTTTTTTCGACCAAGGTCAAGCGTTCAACTGTCCAGCCTGACTTGAGATGCTGGTTGATTTGTTGATCCAACTCGTCTTTTTGAGCTTGAACACCAGAAACCAAGTTCAGAAGAAAGGCTGGAATTTGCACATCTTCATCTTCACGGTCATGTGTGTAGGCAAAGCGACAAGCTGTTTCCGTATCTGTGTCAAATTCAAGGCTCATGAGAGCTTGAAAAGCGCATTTACGAAGTTCGCGTCTAGATTCTAATAATGGACTAGTCATTGAGGAAGTCCTCGTTAAATAGATCTTTCAACTCAGGTTTTGGTGTTTTGTCTGGAACGATTCCTGCAACATGGATGTTAACAGCAGCAAGTTCCACATCAGCCATATCACGGACAGCATCTTTGACCGCTTTTTGAATAGCAAGAGCAACTTTTGGTACTTTCACACCGTACTCTAGGTAGAGATAGATGTCAGCAGTTAGTTCTTCGTTGCTTTCTTTTAAATAGACGCCACGACCAAGAGAGAGTTTTGATAGGGTATCAGATACGGATTTATTTGAAAATGAGTGGACACCATCAACTTTAGCAGTTGCGATGGCAATGATTTTTTCAAGTACACGTGGAGCGATAACGATTTCGCCAAATTGTTCTTCAATTCCCATAGAATGACCTCTTTCTAGAGATTAGGCACGAGAAACGTAAGTTCCTTCTGCAGTGTTGATGATCAATTTTTGTCCAGCTTCGATGAAGTCAGGAACGTTGACAACAAGTCCAGTTTCCATAGTTGCTGGTTTACCAGAACCTGTAACAGTAGCGCCTTTGATAGATGGTTGTGTTTCAGCAACTGTCAATTCAACAGTAGTTGGTACAGTTACACCAATTACTTCAGTTCCGTAGAATTGGATTTTCACATCAGAGTTTTCAAGGATGTAAAGCAATTCATTTTCAACGTTTACGACTGGGATTTCATATTGGTCGTAAGTTTCAGTGTTCATGAAGTAGGCAGTTTCATCCATTTTGTACAAGTATTGAGCTGGAACAGTTTCGATAATAGCTTGTTCGAATTTTTCTTCTGGACGGTAGCTTGTGTCAAAAGTAGAACCAGTACGGACATCACGCAATTTCATACGCATGATTGTGTTCCCTTTACCTGGTTTGTGGTGGCTAGCTTCCAAAACGCGGATCAATTTTCCGTCTGCAGTTTCAAATGTCATACCAGCTTTCAATTTGCTTGCTTCAATCATGTTTTTACCTCTTTAATAAATATTATTACTCTTCATTCTACCATAAAATCTTCTGGAAATAAAGCCTAAATAGTTATTGGGAGGTGGTAGGGGCGAAAAAAACCAACCTCAGAGCTGGTTTCTTTTATGTGTTAATCTTCTTTCAACTTCGCTAATTCATGTGCAAGTAGTTTAAGGGCGACTTGTGGGTTGGCTTGGCCTTTGGTTGCTTTCATGAGGAAGCCTGTGAAGGCCTTGTCTGCGTTGCGTTTGCCTGACTTGAAGTCGGCAACGGCTGCTTCATTATCTGCAAAGACTTGGTGGATGATTGGAATCAGGATATCTGGATCTGAGATTTGAACCATACCTGCTTTTTCCACGTATTCACGCGCTCCACCGCCATTTTTAGCCAGGTGGACAAAGACTTTCTTGGCAATCTTAGAAGAGATTGTGCCGTCTTCTATGATGGCAATCATTTCTACCAAGTTTTCTGGTGTCAATTCGATTTGTTCCAGTGTCTTGCCTTCAGCGTTCAAGAACTGAGCCACTTCACCTTGGAGCCAGTTAGAGACTTGTTTGGCATCGCCACCTAGGGCAACAGCTTTTTCAAAGAAGTCAGAAGTGACCTTGTTTGCAGTCAACTGGCTAGCATCGTAGTCTGACAAGCCAAGGTCAGCAACGTAGCGCGCACGGCGTTCCTTTGGAAACTCTGGCAGTTCAGTACGCATTTCATAAATCCACTCGTCTGAGATTTCAAAGAGTGGGAGGTCTGGTTCTGGGAAGTAACGGTAGTCAGCAGCGCCTTCCTTGACACGCATGAGGATGGTTGCTTTGTTGGCTTCATCGTAACGGCGTGTTTCTTGGCGGATCTGACCACCTGAGCGAAGGATTTTGGCTTGACGTTGAACTTCGTATTCAAGACCTTTACGGACATTTGAGAAGGAGTTGAGGTTTTTCAACTCTGTCTTGGTACCGAATTTTTCTTGACCATAAGGACGAAGGGAGATGTTGGCATCCACACGCATCGAACCTTCTTCCATCTTAACGTCAGAAATCCCAGCGTATTGGATAACTTCCTTGAGGGCAGTCAGATAAGCATAGGCTTCTTCTGGCGAGCGCATGTCGGCTTCAGATACAATCTCAATCAATGGCACCCCTTGGCGGTTGAGGTCAACATAAGAGTAGCCATCTGTACCGTGAGTGTTTTTACCAGCGTCTTCCTCTAGGTGAGCGCGCTCGATACCGATTTTCTTAGTTGTACCGTCTTCTAACTCCACTTCAATCCAGCCGTTGTAACCGATTGGCTCATCAAACTGAGAAATTTGGTAGGCTTTTGGATTATCTGGATAGAAGTAGTTCTTGCGGTCAAAGTGCATCTTTTTGTGGATGTCCATGTTGAGCGCAAGAGCAGCCTTGATACCGGCATCGACAACACCCTTATTGAGAACTGGCAGAACTCCTGGGAAAGACCAGTCAATCACGTTGGTGTTGGCATTTTGGTCATTTCCAAAGTGGGCAGAAGTAGGTGAGAAGATTTTTGAATTGGTGTTGAGCTCTACGTGGACTTCAAGTCCAATGACTGTTTCAAAGTTCATTAGTTGTCACCTCCAAAAATCACGGGTTGTTGTTTGTGGTAGTCTGTTGTTGCTTCAAAGGCAGCAGCAGCTTGGTAAATGGTTTCCTCAGAGTACTTAGGACCAATTAATTGGAGCCCGACTGGTAAACCTTGAGAGAATCCAGCAGGAATCGAAATTCCTGGGAGACCAGCTAAGTTGACTGGAATGGTCAAGAGGTCAGCCAAGTACATGGCAACTGGGTCATGGTTGAGTGAATCCAAGTCATAGGCAACGCTTGGAGCAGTTGGGCCCAAAATCAAGTCATAATCCGCGAAGACTTTTTCGAAATCTTGGATGATGAGGGTACGGACCTGACCAGCTTTCTTGTAGTAAGCATCATAGTAACCTGATGAAAGACTGAAAGTACCTAGCATGATACGGCGTTTTACTTCTTCACCGAAACCTTGGCTACGGCTGTTTACATAGATTTCATCAAGATTAGTCGCATCCTCTGCACGATAGCCGTAACGGATACCGTCAAAGCGTTGCAAGTTTGATGAAGCTTCTGATGAAGCGATAATGTAGTAAACGGCAACACCGTATTTTGAGTGAGGAAGGCTGACTACTTCGACGATAGCACCAAGTTTTTCAAAGTGTTTGGCCGCGTTCAAGATTGTTTCCTTAACTTCTGGGTCAATTCCTTCGCCAAGGTATTCCTTAGGCAAAGCAATTTTCATGCCCTTGATGTCTTGACCGATTTTTGAAGTAAAGTCGGCAATGCGGACAGGAGCAGAAGTAGAGTCTTTGGCATCTTCGCTGGCAATAGCGTTAAGCAAGAGGGCATTTTCTTTAACAGTTGGTGCGAAAGGTCCGATTTGATCTAATGAGCTACCGAAGGCAATGAGACCGAAACGAGAAACTGTTCCGTAGGTTGGTTTGAGACCAACGATCCCGTTGAATGCGGCAGGTTGGCGGATGGAACCACCGGTATCAGAACCAAGTGACAAGCGGACTTGTCCTGAAGCTACGGCTGCGGCTGAACCACTTGATGAACCACCGGGAACCTTGGTCTGGTCCCAAGCGTTTTTAGTGGCTCCGTAGTGAGAAGTCTCACCTGAACCTCCCATGGCAAATTCGTCCATGTTGGTTTTCCCAACGACAATCATACCTTTAGCTTTTGCATTGGAAACGGCTGTCGCGTCAAAGATTGGCTCGTAGTTGTAGAGCATTTTTGAGGCAGCAGTTGTGAGGATACCGTCTGTAGAGATGTTATCCTTAACTGCAAGCGGAATTCCTGAAAGGACATTATCAGCGTCAATTCCAGCTTCATCAATGGCTTTAGCTTGCGCAAGGGCTTGCTCTTCAGAGATTGTGACGAAAGCGTTGATAGCTGTCTCGCGAGATTGGATATCTTCAAGCGTTGCTTTCGTTAATTCGGTTGCAGAAATTTCCTTAGAAACAAGGAGATTGTGCAAGTCTTCAATAGTTTTGTTATTAAAAGTCATTAGGCATCTCCTCCATCGTCTAGGATAGCTGGTACCTTGATATAGTAGTTGTCTTTTTCAGGTACGTTTTTAAACAAGCGATCGCGGTCTGTTCCTTCTTCAGCCACATCAGGGCGGAGTACAGTCTTGCGATCAGCCATGGTTGTAGTAGGTGCGACACCAGTTGTGTCAACTTCGCCCAGCAATTCAACCATGTCAACAATCTTAGACAAGGTAGTCGCAAAGGCAGCAGTTTCTTCTTCAGAGAATCTTAATTTTGAAAGATTGGCAACGTGTGTTACCTCTTCTTGCGTAATTTTCATCTTGCATCCTTTCGTGAAATGATGATTTTTAGTCTGTTCTATTTTACCATATTTTCCTATAAATAAGGGAGGGAAAGGTGAAAAAAGACAAGTGGAGGATAGAGATTGGTTTTTTGAAAGAAACAAAAAATAGCCGTCCTAACTTTGGCGAGTTAACGAGCTATTTTTAGTTATGTAATTACAGCCACCGTCTTAAACGGCTCTGTGGGGTGTTGTTGACGCAACACCTTTTTCTATATTTTATATTTATAGTAACATTTATTTTAAAAATTACAAGGGGAATTGTCTACTTTAGCAGTGTCTGACATAAAATAGAAATTGAAAAAAATGGCAAAATCCGATATAATGGAGTGTTGAAAGGAATGGTAAAATCCAATGTAGAAATCATTCTTAGCTATTGAACCAACTAAAAATAGAGAATCAAAGAAAGAGAACTTATGAATATTCAAGAAGAAATTAAGAAACGTCGTACCTTTGCCATCATCTCCCACCCAGACGCGGGGAAAACAACCATTACTGAGCAATTGCTTTACTTTGGGGGTGAGATTCGTGAGGCTGGTACCGTAAAAGGAAAGAAAACAGGAACTTTTGCCAAGTCTGACTGGATGGATATCGAGAAGCAGCGTGGGATTTCCGTTACTTCATCTGTTATGCAGTTTGACTACGATGGTAAGCGCGTGAATATCCTTGACACACCAGGACACGAGGACTTCTCAGAAGATACCTATCGTACTTTGATGGCGGTGGATGCTGCGGTCATGGTTGTGGACTCTGCCAAGGGTATCGAGGCCCAAACTAAGAAATTATTTGAAGTTGTCAAACACCGTGGTATTCCAGTCTTTACCTTTATGAACAAGCTGGACCGTGATGGTCGTGAGCCGCTGGACCTCTTGCAAGAATTGGAAGAAGTTTTGGGCATTGCGAGCTATCCGATGAACTGGCCAATCGGGATGGGGAAAGCCTTTGAAGGTTTGTATGACCTCTATAACCAACGCTTGGAACTTTACAAGGGTGATGAGCGTTTTGCAAGTCTAGAGGATGGAGACAAGCTTTTTGGTAGCAATCCTTTCTACGAGCAAGTTAAAGATGATATTGAGCTTTTAAATGAAGCTGGAAATGAGTTTTCAGAGGAAGCTATTCTAGCTGGAGAATTGACGCCAGTCTTCTTCGGTTCAGCTTTGACAAACTTTGGTGTGCAGACCTTCCTTGAGACCTTCCTTAAGTTTGCTCCAGAACCTCATGGTCATAAGAAAACAGATGGTGAAATTGTGGATCCTTACGACAAGGATTTCTCAGGATTTGTCTTTAAAATCCAAGCCAACATGGACCCTCGTCACCGTGACCGTATTGCCTTTGTCCGTATCGTGTCAGGTGAATTTGAGCGCGGTATGAGTGTCAACCTACCTCGTACTGGTAAAGGGGCTAAACTGTCGAATGTGACTCAGTTTATGGCGGAAAGTCGTGAGAATGTGACCAATGCCGTGGCAGGTGATATTATCGGGGTTTACGATACCGGTACTTATCAGGTTGGGGATACCTTGACAGTTGGAAAAAACAAGTTTGAATTTGAACCCCTGCCAACCTTTACTCCTGAAATTTTCATGAAAGTTTCTGCCAAGAATGTCATGAAGCAAAAATCCTTCCACAAGGGGATTGAGCAATTGGTGCAAGAGGGAGCTATTCAGCTTTATAAGAACTACCAAACAGGTGAGTATATGCTAGGTGCTGTTGGTCAACTTCAATTTGAAGTATTTAAGCACCGTATGGAAGGCGAGTACAATGCGGAAGTGGTCATGAGCCCAATGGGTAAAAAGACCGTTCGTTGGATCAAGCCTGAGGATTTGGATGAACGGATGTCATCAAGCCGCAATATCTTGGCTAAAGACCGTTTTGACCAACCAGTCTTCCTCTTTGAAAATGACTTTGCCCTCCGCTGGTTTGCGGATAAGTATCCAGATGTAGAGTTGGAAGAGAAGATGTAACTCAGTACCAACAATTGGAACTAAAGTTCCTAATTGTTGGACGCTAGCCGCTATTTTGCGGTCTAGCTACCTGCCTTACTAACTCATCGGCGAAAAATAATCGTTTTCGCCTCTTCGTGTCGTAATGTAAAAATTGTAAACTGCTATGGCGGTTTACCTAAACGCTTCACTAGGAAAAAATTCACGAATATTATCGGTTCGTGGATTTTTCCGTCGTAAAGGCAAGGAAGCAAAGTGTATGACTGACTGTCTTATTAACTGAGTTTTATAAAGGAAATCGATTTGCCAAGTGTCTTAGTTCAGTAAATTTACTTGATTGTGTAACAATCTAAATAACTAACATCAAGTTTCTATGGAACTTGGCTAGGCGCTCCACTAGTAAAGTTTTACGAATATTATCGATTCGTAAAACTTTACGTCGTAACGATTAGATAGTGTATGACCTAACTGCTTAACTAACTACATTTGGCAAATAGAATCGATTTGCCAAACTCCGTGTCGTAGTTCAGTAAATATACTTGATTGTGTAACAATCTAAGTAACTAACGCCAAGTTTCTATGGAACTTGGCTAGGCGCTTCACTAGTAAAAGTCCGCGAATGATATTGATTCGTGGATTTTTCCGTCGTAAAGGCAAGGAAGCAAAGTGTATGACTGTCTTATTAACTGAGTTTTATAAATGTAATCGATTTGCCAAACTCCGTGTAGTAGTTTAAAAATTGGAACTGCTGTGAATGTCATGATTCACAGCTTTTTTGATTTTAAAATATATTAACGTTAAATTAATAATATCAATAAAAGAGGAGAATGGTTGTCTTAATTTCCTCTATAGTAGTTTTATTTTTATAGTATGAATTTGGAGAGAAAAAAGGCATAAAAATGAGGAGATTTTGTTGCAGACAGGAATCATAAATTCGAGGTTTAAGGATAGTTTGTCCATGGTAGAGACAAAAAGTTTTATTTATTATATTATTTTGTAAAATGCAAAATAATATCTTGACTATCGTTTGCACTTTTAGTATACTATGAAAGTATGATTAGAATGGGGTGGATTCTCCACTTTTGGTATGTAATGAAAGGGTAAAGTATGTTTTTTAGACGTCAGAAAGGTGAGTATAGAGAAACCGACCGAGTGACGCGGTATAAGTTGATTAAATCAGGAAAACATTGGTTGCGAGCTTCAACCTCTCTTTTTGGTTTGTTCAAGGTCTTGCGTGGTGGTGTAGACACGACTCAAGTCATGACAGAAGTAGTAGAGGATAAAGTGAATCCTTCTATTACAGGTCTGGATATCATAAAAGGTCTTGCGGCTACTGGGGCTGTTTTAGGTGGTGCTGTGGCTACTCAAACAAAAGTGTTTGCAAATGAAACAGTAGCTGTGGAAAAAACACTAGAAAATCCCGATCTTTTGGTCACAAATGATACAGTAGTTTTGGGTACGACATCTGTAAGTAATTCAGAGAATTCTGCTAGCTTGTCTACTTCTATGAGTGAAAGCACTTCGATGTCGGAATCTGTGTCTAAGAGCTCGTCAGCCAGTGCTTCGACAAGTACTTCTGCCAGTGCCTCTGCTAGTACATCCAATAGTACTTCGACAAGTGCATCTGTCAGCAGCTCTACTAGTATTAGTCAATCAACAAGTGAGCCGGGTAGTTTTTCGTTGGTAACCAGTTTATCAGGCGAACAGAGCACTTCTGCGACAGTAACTGAGCAAGACTCTTCTGTATCAAAAGATTCAACTGGCCTTAAAATCGATTCTGCTCTACTAAAGGCAACTGAAATTGATGGGAAGGATAGTGCGAGCGCTGATCAATCAACTTCTACCACGACTAGTATCGTAGGAGTTACTGCTGGCGCTATCACAACAGCGGAAGTTTCAGCTAAGCAACAAGATGACAATCGTAAGAAGCTGACAAAACTTTCAGCTGAGATGGGTGAGTATCTAGCTAAAGCCGTTGGCTTACCAAATGCTGACTCAGCTATCACTAAGGTCAATGCTGCGGTAACGGAGATTGAAAAAGCTTTGGCTGATCCAACTAGTGATTTGACAGCAGTGGTGCAAAAAGCTACTTTAGCTCGTAATTCCATTGCCAATGCCGTTTTGAGAGCCAATTCAGGTGCGCGTGATGCCCGTAATGGGAAGGTGATGAAGGCTGGAAGTGAATTTAGAGGTTTTGCAACACAGAATTCAAATTTGTCCTCTAATGTAACTTCAACAGAGTTTGATGAAAAATCTAGAACAGCAACATGGAAAATTGCTATCAATGCTTGGAGTGCATTACATAATATTGGTGTCAAAGTAGAAGCTGGTAGAGGAGCGCATATTCAGAGTGCTACTTTTAATGGTGTTAATATGCCTATTTCTTACCAGAATGGTTCTGAAATCGTATTTAACTACAGACATGGATCTAGTCGTAATTTGAATGGTACAGTTTTGGTGACAGCTAAGCTTGATCCTAATACAAATGGACAAGGAACAAAAATACAAGTTGGGACCAGTTCGGAACCTATCAGTCAAAATACCAGTGGCAACTATTCTCAGGTTCATTCTGTATCTGTATCATCTCGAAATAATGCGAACAACTCTAGCACAAACGCTTCCAATAGACCTGTTATTACAGTTGATAATGATCGTTTATCAGTATTTAACGATGATGTCATTGTCGATAATATTACAATGTCTGCCCCTAACAAAAATGCTAGGATTGCCTACTGGAATAAAATATCAGAGGATCCAGTTCCAGGAGTATCTCTCAGTGGACTAGGCATGAATCAACCAAATTTGAATGCTGCAATTGTTCAAGGTAAGATTTCTGGTGTTGTTGGAAATGGAAATGCTTCTGCTCAGGTTGGGAAAACATATAGGTATACTTTTGGAGCTATTAGTCCAGATAAACAACAGCAAAACAAAGATATTACAGTTACGATTAGAGGATTTAATGAACGTCAAGATCCAATAAGTGGGGACACTGTTCATGCATTTGATACTAGCAATTTAACTGCAGATGAAATTCAAGAAGTAAAAAATAAATTTGAGGAAAAAAATAGAAGTCTTCTAGAACATAGTGATTATAAGAAAGGAAATCAGACAGGCTCATATACGGTTGATAACACTGGTAGAATAACAATTACTTATCGAGATGGGACAACTGATGTCGTAAATGCCTCTTTGGTTCATCGTCCGTTTACAGAACGCCAAAATCCGGTAAGTGGAGATAAAGTTCGAGTATTTGAGCCAGATAATCTTACCGCGGAAGAGATTGCAGCAGTTAAGAAGAATTTTGAGAGTAAAAATGCTGGCATACTAAACCATCCTGACTTTAAGAAAAATAGTCAGACAGGTAGTGTAGAAGTTTCAAAGTCTGGACAGGTTACGGTTACTTATCTTGATCAAAGTAAAGATGTAGTAACAGCGTTGACAGAAAAACGTCCGTTTGCTGAACGTCAAAATCCAGTTAGCGGAGATGCTGTTCTAGTAAGTGATAAGTCCCACCTAACACCAGAAGAGAGGGATGAAGTCAAGAGAAACTTCCTTTCTAAAAATAGTGCTATAATAAAGCATACAGATTATAGTAAAAATAATCAATCAGGCAATGTTACGGTTTCTGAAAATGGTCAGATTACGATTACTTACCGAGATGGAAGTAGTGATACAGTTCCAGCTAATCTGACTTTAGATCAAGTTATGCCTACTTATGAAGTTATTGTAACAAGAAATGGTCAACCTATTCAGCCTACTCGTAAGGGAAATGAGGAAGCTTATGACATTTATGCGGGTGATGAATTTAAAATCACCTTCAAGGCTAAAGACAACAAAGGTAAGTTACGTAGTTTTTATATTGCTTCACAGGCTGACAGAGATCAACCTCTAACGAATAAGAATTATTTTGAAAATGATGAATATGGAACAACAAATCCAGTTCCAGCTTTGCGTGATTCTAATGGAGATATAGTTGCCACAGATACTCATCCAGCTGAGATTGTTGTGAGTGGGAAGATGGCTAAATATTTATCTCATAAAGATAAGAATACATGGCAACGAAATGCTGTAGCTGCGGATAAGGCGGGAAATTCTCCTGCTTTGGGAAGTGGACCTGGGAATGTGCGTATTAGACAGGGACGACTTGCGGATATTATGACTCCGGTCGCTCCTACAAAAACTTTCCAAGTGGAGAATCTAACAAGCTTAAATTCAACAGAGAAAAATTCTATCATTGCTGAAATAACAAGATTAAATCCTCTGGAACAAAATCGGATTAAAGAAATTGAGGTAAGTGAATCTGGGGAAGTAACAGTTCGTTATAACGATGACACAACTGATCCTGTGACTGTAAAGCTTTCTGATAGTGATTTTAGAAGTAAATCTAGTTCTTTGAGTACGAGTGCCTCTAAGTCATTGTCGATGAAAGCAAGCCAGTCCGCCTCGACGAGTGCAGTAGCTTCAGCTTCAGCCTCTACTAGTGCAGTAGCTTCAGCCTCAGTATCTACTAGTGCAGTAGCCTCAGCTTCAGCGTCAACAAGTGCGGTGGCCTCAGCTTCAGCATCGACAAGCGCAGTAGCTTCAGCTTCAGCATCAACAAGCGCGGTAGCCTCAGCTTCAGCATCTACTAGTGCAGTGGCTTCAGCCTCAGCATCGACAAGTGCGGTAGCAAGTGCCTCAGCCTCAACAAGTGCGGTAGCTTCAGCTTCAGCATCGACAAGTGCGGTGGCAAGTGCCTCAGCGTCAACAAGTGCAGTAGCAAGTGCTTCAGCCTCTACTAGTGCGGTGGCAAGTGCTTCAGCATCGACAAGTGCGGTAGCTTCAGCTTCAGCGTCAACAAGTGCAGTGGCCTCAGCTTCAGCATCTACTAGTGCAGTGGCCTCAGCCTCAGCATCAACAAGTGCGGTGGCCTCAGCTTCAGCATCAACGAGTGCAGTAGCTTCAGCTTCAGCATCGACAAGTGCGGTGGCAAGTGCCTCAGCGTCAACAAGTGCAGTAGCAAGTGCTTCAGCCTCTACTAGTGCGGTGGCAAGTGCTTCAGCATCGACAAGTGCGGTAGCTTCAGCTTCAGCGTCAACAAGTGCAGTGGCCTCAGCTTCAGCATCTACTAGTGCAGTGGCCTCAGCCTCAGCATCAACAAGTGCGGTGGCCTCAGCTTCAGCATCAACGAGTGCAGTAGCTTCAGCTTCAGCATCGACAAGTGCGGTGGCAAGTGCCTCAGCGTCAACAAGTGCAGTAGCAAGTGCTTCAGCCTCTACTAGTGCGGTGGCAAGTGCTTCAGCCTCGACAAGTGCGGTAGCTTCAGCTTCAGCGTCAACAAGTGCAGTGGCCTCAGCTTCAGCGTCAACAAGTGCAGTGGCCTCAGCCTCAGCATCAACAAGTGCAGTAGCCTCAGCTTCAGCGTCAACCAGTGCAGTAGCCTCAGCTTCAGCATCGACAAGTGCAGTGGCAAGTGCCTCAGCATCGACAAGTGCAGTGGCCTCAGCCTCAGCGTCAACAAGTGCAGTGGCAAGTGCCTCAGCGTCAACAAGCGCGGTGGCTTCAGCCTCAGCATCGACAAGCGCGGTGGCTTCAGCTTCAGCCTCTACTAGTGCGGTGGCTTCAGCTTCAGCCTCAACAAGCGCGGTGGCATCAGCTTCAGCCTCTACTAGTGCGGTGGCATCAGCTTCAGCGTCAACAAGTGCAGTGGCCTCAGCCTCAGCATCGACAAGCGCGGTAGCAAGTGCCTCAGCGTCAACAAGCGCGGTGGCATCAGCCTCAGCATCGACAAGCGCGGTGGCTTCAGCTTCAGCCTCTACTAGTGCGGTGGCTTCAGCTTCAGCCTCAACAAGCGCGGTGGCATCAGCTTCAGCCTCTACTAGTGCGGTGGCATCAGCTTCAGCGTCAACAAGTGCAGTGGCCTCAGCCTCAGCATCGACAAGCGCGGTAGCAAGTGCCTCAGCGTCAACAAGCGCGGTGGCATCAGCCTCAGCATCGACAAGCGCGGTGGCTTCAGCTTCAGCCTCTACTAGTGCGGTGGCTTCAGCTTCAGCCTCAACAAGCGCGGTGGCATCAGCTTCAGCCTCAACAAGTGCGGTGGCTTCAGCTTCAGCGTCAACAAGTGCGGTAGCTTCAGCTTCAGCGTCAACAAGTGCGGTAGCTTCAGCTTCAGCGTCAACAAGCGCGGTGGCCTCAGCTTCAGCATCTACAAGTGCAGTAGCCTCAGCTTCAGCCTCAACAAGTGCGGTAGCAAGTGCCTCAGCCTCTACAAGCGCAGTGGCCTCAGCCTCAGCATCGACAAGTGCAGTGGCTTCAGCTTCAGCCTCTACTAGTGCGGTGGCTTCAGCCTCAGCATCGACAAGTGCGGTAGCAAGTGCCTCAGCCTCAACAAGCGCGGTGGCTTCAGCTTCAGCCTCTACTAGTGCGGTGGCTTCAGCTTCAGCGTCAACAAGCGCGGTGGCCTCAGCTTCAGCATCTACAAGTGCAGTAGC
>CAJNCH010000008.1:0-133539 GCA_905221225.1 bacterium | reverse complement strand
CTTCGACGCGCACCCGCATAGCGGGTGGTTTTTTTGTCTCGCACCTAACGGAGCGAGACGGACTGAAAGTCACATAACAAGGCCTAGTTTTAAAGACAAAACTAGGCTTCCTATCTATTTTATTTTCCTTCTTTCATTTCTTTAGTTGCTACATCTTCTCCAAACCATTTTTGGCTGATTTTCTGGAACTTTCTTTCTTGGTATAGTTCAATAAAGGCTTGGTTTAAAGCTTGCAGCAATCTCTTGTCTGCTGGTCTAACTCCGACCGCAAAAGATTCACTTTCAAATCCTGCTGAAAAAACATTGTAGTCATTTAAGACCCCCTCAGACTGGAGGTAATAATTAGCATACACTCGGTCAATCAACAAGGCATCAATCCGATCATTCTTTAAGTCAATCAAGGCCTCATTAAAACTCTGGTATTGATTGGCCTTCTGGTCTTTGACACGATTTTTCAGTAAATCTGGCTGGGCTTCAAAGTCTAAATAACCAGAGGAACCGGCTTGGGCTCCCAAGGTCTTATCCTTCATATCCTCTACCGAATGAATCTGCTGGCTTTTCTTCGCAACTAAAACTTGCTGATTTTCCATATATGGAATGCTAAAGGCAACCTTCTCTCGGCGTTCATCAGTGGCAGAATAGCCATTCCAGATAGCGTCTATGGTTCCATTTTGCAGTTCCGTCTCCTTCATATCCCAGTCGATTGGCTGGAATTGCACTTTAAAGCCTAATTTTTCTGAGACAGCTTGTGCTAAGTCAATATCAAAGCCTGTATACTGTCCATTCTTTTCTTCAAATCCCATAGGTACAAAGGTATTGTCAAAACCAATAGTAATGGTCTCTTGCTCATGATACTTATCCCAGTTATCCTTCTTTGGATCGCTAGCCTTCTGAGTACAAGCCGTTAAGAAGAGGGTCAGGAGCGAAACCAATACTAAAACAACTTTCTTATTAGTCATCGACACCTCCTACTTAGGCTCAACCTTGAGAATCTGATCTGCGATATTTTCAGCGAATTGTAAATCGTGGGTAACCACAATCTGCGTCATCCCAAGTTCCCTATTTTGCAAGATCAGTTTCTCCACTTCCAAGCGCAATTCTGGATCAAGTGCAGAAGTTGGTTCATCGTAGCCAATGATTACTGGGTCAATCATCATAGCACGAGCTAAGGCTACCCGCTGCTTTTGACCACCAGATAGTGAGAAAGGATAGGCGTCTGCATGACCAGCCAGTCCTAATTGTTCCAAAAGCCCTCGCGCCTTCTTCTCAGCCTCTTCCTGCTTCATTCCCATGGTTTTTACGGGAGATAAGGTCAAATTATCTAAAACTGATAAATGAGGGAAAAGTTGAAAATCTTGGAATACAAATCCCAGTAAATTCCGCTTCTCCAGTTCATCCAGTTCTAAAGATTCTCCATTATAAAAGATTTGCCCTGAATCAATGGTTTCAAGACCCGCAAGCATACGTAAGAGGGTTGTCTTACCTCCACCAGAAGGCCCAACAATAGCTAGGATTTGCTTTTCAGGAATTTTTAGACTGAAATTGGATAAAATTTGCTTTTCACCAAAGACTTTATTGATATTTCGTAATTCTAACATGGCAGCCTCCTATCTATAGTAACTGTACTTCTTCTCAACCTTTTTGGCAAGAATGGTCACAATACCAATCAAAATCAAGTAAATGGCTCCTGCCAAGAACATTGGGACCAGACTAGCATCACGGTTGGCAGCTGTTCGACTCGCCAAGATAAGGTCTGAAATGCCTAGAGCATAGACCAGAGAGGTATCCTTGACCAAACTCATGACTTCATTAAAGACACTAGGGAGAACAATCTTGGTCACTTGGGGCAAGATAATATAGCGTACTGTGGCAAAAGGACTGAACTTCAAGACCTTAGCAGCCTCATATTGACCTTTAGGAATGGTATCAATTCCCCCACGAAAGATTTCAGCAAAGTAAGCCGCATAATTCAACACAAAGGCAATGATAGCCGCAGGAAGACGGTCCAAACGAATCCCAATACTTGGCAGCACATAATAGATAAAGATTAATTGCAAGAGCAAGGGTGTGCCTCGCATAATCCAAATATAAATATTAATAAAATGATGGAGGGGCTTCCAATGGACTTGCAAGGCAAAGGCAATCAAAACGCCCAAGGGAATAGAAAAAATCAAGACCAGTGCAAAAACCTGCAAAGTCATGCTTGCACCGCTCAATAAACTTGGTAATATCTCAAACAAATAAGACATACTGCACCTCCTAAAAATAATTGTTCCTATTATAGCATAAATAAACAAAATAGCCAAGAATTTTTGTAAAAAAATTCTCTTTGAAAAAGAAAAACTATATCTATCAAAAATGATTAGATACAGTTTTTAAAAATATATTCTTACAATCTCTCATACAGTTCTTGCATTTGCACATCATCTGGAACCAGTTTTAAGTAAGCTTGGGTATTGACTTTTGCTTCCTCAAAGTAGCCCAATTCACGCAAGAGATAGATATAGTGTTCCAGAAACTCTGGATTGTCCTTTAAATCTCCTGCCAAGTCTTGGTAAAGCTCATAGGCAGTATCCAAATCGTCCATTTCTTGATAAGAACGAGCAATCATCCACTTGGTCAAAAGATTCTCTGGCTCATCATTTTGCAAGTCTAGAATATCCTCATAACGTTCCTGTTCTAGATAAATAGTAGCTAGACGGAGTAAGATTTCTTCCGTATCCTCAGCATCTTCTTTAGCAGTAAGGAGGTAATTTTCTGCACCACTAGCATCATGCAATTCATAAGAAAATTGTGAAGCAGCCAGTAAGAGACGAGTTTCAAATGGATTTTTCTCCAACCCTTGCTTAGCGATACGCAGGGCTTCTTGAACTTGATGTTCCTTATGTAAGGCCTGACTATAACCATACTCATAGCCTTCAAAGTCAGGTGAAATGGTATCAAGTTGCTTAAAGTAGAGGACAGCTTTTTGATATTCTTCTTGATCAAAGTAAAGACTAGCCAACTCAAAAGCTGTTAGGTCATCGTATTCTAACTCCAGGGCTTTTTCTAAAAACTCTGTAGCTGTTTCAAATTTCCCCAACTGTGCATAGGCAAAGCCAATTCGTTGATAGGTGGAAATGCCCGTTTGCTCATAAATCAAGCGATTATCTAACTGGGCATAGCCTTGAATGGCCTCTTGGTAATTTTCCAACTCACTATCCAATTCTGCCAAACCCAATATCAAGAGAGGATCATCTGAATAACTCAAAGCCTCCAGCAATTTCTCACGCGCCACATCTGTCAAACCTTCCATCTGGTAAAGATCTGCCTTAAGAAGCAAAGCCGACACATACCAGTCACTGTCAGCTTGGATTTCCTCAAGATAAGCGAAGGCTTCTTCGATTTGACCATCCTCGCTAGCAATAGCTGCCAGATTGAGATTAACCTCTGGAAAATTTTCTACAATTTTCAGGTAAATTTCCTTGGCCTGAGGATAAAAACCAATCCCTTCAAGATAAGTCGCTAATTCATAAAGAAGCTCACTTGGATCATTTTCTAAAGCTTTGACGAAATAATGTTCTGCCTTAACTAAATCTTGCTCTTCCAAAGCCTGTAACATCTGTTGACTATTGTTCACTCTTAGCTTCCTCTCCCTCTAGTTCATATAGGCCACTGACTACCTTATACCATTCAAAAATGGCTGAAATAACAACCTTAGCAGAAGCATAAACCGGAATACCGAGCAAGACTCCCCAAATACCAAACATGGATCCTGAAGTTAACAAAACAAAGAGAACATTAATAGGATGGATGTTTAATTGACTTCCCAAAATCAATGGAGAGACAAAACGACCTTCAATAGTTTGTTCTACGATAAAGACAATCACTACTTTCAAAAGCATAACTGGCCCAGCAATCAAGCCCAATACTAGGGCAGGAAGCATAGCTAAGAAGCTACCCAAATAAGGAACCAGATTTAAAATACCAGCAGTAACCCCCAACGTAACTGCATAGCGTAGACCAATGATCTTAAAGAAGATCATAAACATTACCGCAACAATAATAGCCACTGTTACTTGTCCTCTAACATAATTAGACAACTGCTGATTCACATCTGATAAAACTTGTCCAACAGGTTCTTTCAATTTCGTTGGCATGAATTGGGTCAAATAGTGACGTAGGCCTTTCCCATCACGCAAAAGATAAAAGAGCATGAACGGAACGATAATCAAGGCAACAATCACTTGAGAAGCCCCGCTAATAAAGGCGCTCACCCAGTTGACTGCCTGAGATGAAACCTTACTTGCCCAAACTGTAGCCTGACTTGAGAAGTTAGTCAAAACTTGTTCTAGCTGAGGCCTGAAATCATCTGGTAAATGCTTGGTTACCAGATCGTCAATAACTCTGTCTGCATCTTCAAGGTAGATTGGTACATTTCTTGCAAATGTTAAAACTTGACGTTGCAGATTTGGAATAGCGACTGCCAAGCCCCAAATGATAAAAAGAGCGATGATGACAAAGACAATAGTGATAGCTATAACACGATTAACCTTATGCTTCTCCATCCAATCAACAATAGGATTTAATAAATAGTATAGTAAACCAGATAGAATGACTGGCAACATCACGACTGCCAAAAAGTCTAAAACAGGTGAAAATAGAAAACTAATCTTACTTAAAATAAAAAGATTGAGTCCCAATAATAAGGTTACCAAAAATACCGTAATGGCCTTGTTATCCAAAAACCACTTGAAAAACCAAGATAGGCTAAAATGTTTCTCTTTTTGCTCCATAAATACTTCCTTTCTATTGTTCTCTCATTATACCATTTTTGAATCAAAATAACTCTTTTTTAAAGTGCTTACATGAAGACAGCGACATAAAAAATCCCCTCAAAAGAGGAGATTCGATTAGTCTTGAATATGACGGTCTAAGTTCTTCTGATAATCAGCATTGGATTTGCCTTTTTCATCAGCAAATTTCTTGCGGAACTCATCCATTTCTTTAGTAGTGACAATCTTGTCTTGGATTTTCAGATATTTATAGCTATGTTCACTAGTCTTATCACCGACCCAGCCACCTGCACCGCTACCAGGAACATTTTTCGTTACGAGCATTTGAGCACCGTCTGAGTGTACAGGAATAACCAAGGCACTATCTGTTAACCAAGCTTGAGCTTTGGCATATTTGGCATATCGTTTTTCAAGATCTGTTTTCTCACCACTAGCATCAGTAATTAACTCTTTAAACTTATCTAAACCAACCGCTTTGATTGCTGAGCTGTCTGTACCTGGTGCTACACCTAACGAACCAAGAAGATTAGGTCCTGATGTTGGATCAAATATATCTAGATAAGTTGATGGATCTGCGTAATCAGGTCCCCATCCACTATTTGCATTAATATCCCAGTCAGTATTGGTATTAGAAGTAGCTAGAACAGTCATACTTGACAATTCATCATCAGAAACTTGTTGAATATCAACGACTACATTTTCAGAGCCTAAGGCTTCCTCAATGGATTGTTTATAAGATTGAGCTTGACGCACAAAATCTGGACGAGTAGAAGATACTGGAATATCTAAATGAATAGGGAATTGTACTCCATCAGCTTGAAGAGTTTTCTTAGCAGCTTCAAACTTAGCCTTAGCCTTATCTACATTATGAAGTGAATCTTGGGCATCATCAAGAATAACATCTTTCCAGACATTATCCAATTTATCCAATTCTGTCTTAGTAGCTTGACCAAATGTTTGATCTCCTACTTGTACAAATGTTGGAGGTGTGAAGCTTGTACGTAATTTACGAGGTGCTACTTCGTCCCCAAATACTTGAGAAAGAGCTGCTTTACGATCTGCAGCAAAAGCCAAGGCTTGACGGAAATCTTTGTTCAGCAAGGCCTTCTTAGTAGATGATTTTTCTACATCACTTGTTTTAGCAGTGTGATTGTAAGTAACACGATCAATATTCGTCGAAATATAGAAAGTAGTTCCTAATTGTTGACTATAAATAATGTTATCTTTGTATTTTTCTTTTAGGCGTTCATAATTGGCAGAGTTTTTAAAGAGAGGTGCTGCTGGATAATGCCCTTCATCAAAACCACGTCCAAGAGAGTCTGCATCCTGGCCATCAAAGTAAGACAACTTAATATCATCAATAAAGACATTTTGTTTATCCCAATAGTTTTGGTTTTTGGTCATTTCAATAGAAGACTTAGATGTAAGGCCTTTGAGAAGATAAGCCCCATTGTATAAAATGCTCGTTACATCAGTCGCCTTACCAAAGTCATCTCCTTTAGAAGCTAAAAAGTCTTCGCTAACAGGAGCAAGAACTCCCATTGTGGTCTTAGAATTCCAGAAAGATTCTGGATGATTCAAAGTATAAACAACAGTATAATCATCCGTTGCTTTAACACCCACTGTTGAGAAATCTGTTGTTTTCCCATTAATATAGTCATCCAATCCTTTGATAGAGTCCTGTACAAGATAAAGTGCTTCTGATTTCTTATCTACTGCATGTTTTAGACCAGTCACAAAGTCTTGAGCCTTAACTTCTCCATATTCTTCGCCTTCATTGGTGTACCACTTGATACCCTTACGAATTTTATAGGTATAGGTCAAACCATCTTTAGAAACAGTCCAATCTTCTGCAACTGATGGTACCAAATTTCCGTATTGGTCATTTTCTAGCAGTCCATCAATGACATTACCAGTAATCTGTTTTGTACCCTTATTCGCAGAAACTGTATAATCCAGAGTCGAAGGATCTGATGAAAATACATAGGCATAAGTAACTGGTTTATTTGCTTCTTTATTAGCATTACCAGATGAACACGCGGCTAGGACAGCTGCCGAGAGTACAGCAACTCCTGCTGCTAAGAAAACACGTTTTTTCATAAACAAACTCCTTTGCAATTTGTATAAGATTATTATAGCACTTTTCAAAAAGAAATCAATTAAAATATAATATTATTATAATTTACTTTATCTACTAGGGTCTTCTCTAAATTTATTTTTGTGATATAATAGTCTTATCTTTATAAAGAGGTATAGTCATGAAAGAAACTGTTTATTTTGGAACTTATACACGCCGTACTTCCCAAGGGATTTACAAGGCAGACTTTGATACAGAAACTGGTCAGCTTTCAAATCTAGAACTTTTTGCTCCTGAACCAAGTCCAACCTACCTTGCTTTTGACCAGCACCAACACCTATACACCGTTGGTAGTCAAGACAATAAGGGGGGTATTGCAGCCTATCAAACTGATGGGACTTTATTAAATCATGTCGTTGAAGAAGGAGCTCCCCACTGTTATGTTGCTGTTGATGAAAAGCGTGATTTGGTCTATGCAGCCAACTACCATAAAGGACAGGTACTCGTTTATAAACGTCAGGAAGATGGTAGTATCCTACTTAGTGATGTAGATCAACACAGTGGCCAAGGTCCACATGAAAATCAAGCATCTCCTCACGTTCACTTTACAGACTTAACACCTGACCACTATCTAGTGACCTGTGACTTGGGAACTGACCAAGTCATCACCTATGACCTTGATCAAGAAGGGAAATTATCTAAGCTCTATACCTATCATAGCCAGCCTGGAGCAGGCTCACGCCATATCATTTTCCATAATCACTATAAAATCGCTTATCTGATTTGTGAACTCAATAGCACTATCGAAGTTTTAATTTACGATGGTGTTGGTGAATTTGAACGAATGCAAGTCATTTCAACTCTACCAGACGGTTATGAAGGCTTTAATGGAACCGCTGCTATTCGTCTCTCAAAAGACGGTAAATACCTCTACGCTTCTAACCGTGGTCATGATTCTATCGCAGTATATACAATCCTTGCAGACGGTAGCTTAGAGTTATTAGAAATCGTTCCAACACATGGTCAGACTCCACGTGATTTTGATTTGACACCAGATCAAGAATTTGTCATTGCTGTTCATCAAGACTCTGACAATGCAACCGTCTTTAAACGCAATCCTGAAACCGGTCGTCTAGCAGAACTTTCTAATGACTTCCATGTTCCTGAAGCGGTCTGCATCAGTTTTGCCCCTTAAGAAAACATAAAAAATGAACTTGGTAACTCAAGTTCATTTTTTTCTTATAGTCTATTTCCGACATTTATACGGTTAATGGCACGTTGCAGTGCAATCTTCGCACGACGTTCTTGGTCAATCAAGTGTTTGTCTTGTGCTTCTTCAATTTCACGCTCTGCTCGAAGTTTGGCACGTTCTGCACGACTAACGTCGATATCACGAGCACGTTCTGCAGAGTCAGCAACAATTGTGATAACGCCATTAGCAACTTCGATAACACCTCCGTTTACTGCAATCCAGTTCACGTGATTTTCATCATCTACACGTTTAACCTTAACCTCATCTACTGCTAAAACTGCAATCATATTTTCATGTCGTGGCAAGATTCCCATCTCACCATCCAGAGTTCGAACTGATACAAAGCTGGCATGGTGATCATAGACGAGACCATCTGGTGTCACGATCTGGACAGTTAACTGAGCCATAGATCACCTCTTAAAATCCCATTTTTTCAGCTTTTGCAATCACATCTTCGATAGAACCTACACCACGGAAGGCATCTTCTGGCAAGTGGTCATGTTTACCATCAAGGATTTCCTTAAAGCCACGAACAGTTTCAGCAACTGGAACATAAGAACCTGGCTGACCAGTAAATTGTTCCGCAACGTTAAAGTTTTGTGACAAGAAGAACTGGATACGACGGGCACGAGCAACCAAGGTCTTTTCTTCATCAGAAAGCTCATCCATACCAAGGATAGCAATGATATCTTGCAACTCATGGTAACGTTGAAGGACACGTTTTACTTCAGCAGCAACTGCATAGTGCTCTTCTCCAACGATTTCAGGTGCCAAGGCACGTGAGCTTGAAGCAAGTGGGTCAACGGCTGGGTAGATACCCAATTGGACCAACTTACGTTCCAAGTTAGTTGTTGAATCCAAGTGAGCGAAGGCTGTTGCTGGCGCTGGGTCAGTATAGTCATCCGCTGGCACATAGATAGCCTGGATAGAGGTTACAGAACCCTTTTTAGTTGATGTAATACGCTCTTGCAATTGACCCATTTCCGTAGCAAGTGTTGGTTGGTAACCAACGGCTGATGGCATACGACCCAAAAGGGCAGATACTTCTGAACCAGCCTGAGTGAAACGGAAGATATTATCGATAAAGAGAAGCACGTCTTGACCTTCCACATCACGGAAATATTCAGCAATTGTCAAACCAGTAAGGGCAACACGCATACGTGCTCCTGGTGGCTCATTCATCTGACCAAATACCATGGCTGTTTTCTCGATAACACCTGATTCTTTCATTTCCCAGTAAAGGTCGTTCCCTTCACGAGTACGTTCCCCAACACCGGTAAATACTGAAATACCACCGTGTTCTTGGGCAATGTTGTGAATCAATTCTTGGATTAAGACGGTTTTACCAACTCCGGCACCACCGAAAAGTCCAACCTTACCACCTTTTAGGTAAGGGGCAAGAAGGTCGATAACCTTAATCCCTGTTTCAAGGATTTCAGAAGAGGTAGACAACTCATCAAAAGTTGGAGCTTTTTTATGAATTGGCTGACGCTCTGCATCTTCTGTAAAAGGAGCTTCCAAGTCAATGGTATCTCCCAAAACATTGAAGACACGTCCCAAAGTTTCTTTACCTACTGGTACAGAGATTGGACGACCTGTGTCCAATACTTCCATTCCACGAGTCAAACCATCTGTTGATTCCATGGCGATAGTACGGACCATACCATCTCCCAACTCCAAGGCTACTTCAAGGACGATTTTTGTTTTTCTTTCGTCATTTTTGTAGACGACAAGTGCATTGTTAATCTCAGGAAGTTTTTCCCCTGCTGCAAACAAGACGTCTACAACGGGACCGATAACCTGAGCAATTTTACCTGAACTCATCTCCTTCTCCTATTCTATATAAGATACTGTCGGTCCCTAGCTTACCTAGGTCCTAAGTTCATTTTCATACGAGCTAGACTAGTGGCTATTCTAAGGCACTAGCTCCTGCTACGATTTCTGTAATTTCTTGTGTAATCGCCGCCTGTCTGGCACGGTTATACTGAATTGTCAAATCATTAATGACTTTCTTAGCATTATCTGTCGCTGTTTGCATGGCTGTCATACCCGCAGCATTTTCAGCTGTCTTAGCATCGATAATAGCACCATAAATCATACTTTCTGCAAACTGAGGCAACAACTGCTCCAAAATTTCTTCTCGGCTAGTTTCCAATTCAAAGGTCAAGCTGTAACTGTCATCTGCTTCATTTGGATCCAAGTCAACAATCGGAAGCATTTGTTCCACACGCATTTGACTGGTTAGCGTATTGACATGGTGGTTATAGCAGACATAGAGTTCATCAAAAAGTTCATTTTGGTACATTTCAACAGTTTTTGAAATAATCTTACGGACTTCATCAAAACTAGGTTGGTCAGCTAAGCCACGTAATTCATAAAGTGGTTGAATACCACGAGCCTTAAAGAAATCAGCTCCCATTCCACCAATACAGATCATTTCAAACCCTTTACCATCTGGATGGTACTCTTCTTTCAGCTCCATAACGGCTTTCAGAATAGAGGAATTATAACCTCCAACCAAACCGCGATCTGAAGTAATGACGATATAGCCTGTCTTCTTAACTGGACGACTAATCAACATCGGATTGGTTGAACTGCCAGCTCCATTCCCATGAAGAATATCCGTCAAAAGTTTACGAACTTTCTGAGCGTAAACTTGGAAGTTGCGAGCAGCTTCTTCAGAACGACCTAGCTTAGCAGCTGATACCATCTGCATGGCATTAGTGATTTGACTCGTATTTTTTGTTGAGGCGATTTTTGTTTTAATATCATTTAGAGATACTGCCATCTGACACCTCTATTCTTATTGGAAGCTGGTTTGATTGAGAAACTCTGTAATCGCAGCATCCAAGACTGCTTCTTCTGGCAAGTCTTTTGTATCACGAATGGTTTCCAAAATCTCTGGATGTTGAGCATCAAAGAAGGCATGGAACTCTTCCTCGAAACGTACAATTTCATCTACTGGAACAGTATCCAAGAAACCATGTGTCAAAGCATAGAGAATGGTTACTTGTTTCTCAACAGGTAATGGTTTGTGAACAGGTTGTTTCAAGACTTCAACTGTACGACGTCCACGGTTCAACTTAGCCTGTGTTGCCGCATCCAAGTCAGAACCAAACTTAGTGAAGGCTTCCAACTCACGGTATGAAGCAAGGTCGATACGAAGTGTACCAGCAACCTTTTTCATGGCTTTGATTTGTGCAGAACCACCTACACGAGATACAGATGAACCCGCATCGATGGCTGGACGAATACCCGCATTGAAGAGACCATCACCAAGGAAGATTTGTCCATCAGTGATTGAAATCACGTTGGTTGCGATATAGGCAGAGATATCTCCTGCTTGTGTCTCGATAAACGGTAGGGCTGTAATCGATCCACCACCAAGCTCATCAGAAACTTTAGCTGAACGCTCAAGCAAACGGCTGTGAAGGTAGAAAACATCCCCTGGGAAGGCTTCACGACCTGGAGGACGACGAAGCAAGAGAGACAGTTCACGATAAGCTACCGCTTGTTTTGAAAGATCATCATAAACGATCAAAACATGCTTACCTTGGTACATAAATTCTTCCGCCATGGCAACCCCAGCATAAGGAGCTAGGAAGAGCAATGGAGATGGTTGTGAAGCAGAGGCTGTCACAACGATTGTGTAGTCCAAGGCACCGTACTGACGTAGTGTTTCTACTTGTGTACGAACTGTTGATTCTTTTTGTCCAATCGCTACATAGATACAGATCATATCTTGACCTTTTTGGTTCAAGATTGTATCAATCGCAATGGTTGTTTTCCCTGTCTGACGGTCACCGATAATCAACTCACGTTGACCACGACCAATCGGTACAAGGGCGTCAATAGCTTTCAAACCAGTTTGCAAGGGTTCTGATACAGACTTACGTTGCATAACACCAGGAGCTGGCGCTTCTACTGGACGAGTTTTGTCAGTGTGGATTTCTCCAAGACCGTCAACTGGACGACCAAGTGGGTCCACAACACGACCAATCAAACTTTCACCTACTGGGACTTCCATGATTTTACCTGTAAGGCGGATTGTATCGCCTTCACGGATATCTGTAAAGTCACCTAGGATGATAATACCGACGTCTGTTGACTCCAAGTTCTGAGCCATCCCATAAGAGCCATTTTCAAAAATCAACAACTCTCCACTCATGGCATTTTCAAGGCCGTGAGCACGCGCGATACCGTCCCCGATATAGGTTACAACACCTGTTTCAGTCACATCAAAATTAGGTTTGAAATTTTCAATTTGTTGCTTAATTAAAGCGCTGATTTCTTGTGCGTTAATTGCCAAAAGAACACCACTTTCTATTTCAAATTTTCTTTAACAACTTTAAGTTGTTGTTTAATACTCACATCAATTGTCTTGTGATTGGCAAAAATGACAAAACCACCAATAAGACTTTCATCGATTTGTTCTTTTACACTCCTTACTTTAAGAGACATTTTTTTCTCAATCAAAGGGAGCAAGCGATTCTTCTGTTCATCAGTTAAAGGATGAGCTGACCTAATCGTCACTTCAAATCGATTTGTTTCTTTTTCAAGTCGGTTCAAGCAATCTACAAGAATATCATAAAAAAGATTTGCTCTGTGATTGTAGATAAGAACCTGAATAAAGTTTTGCAATAAAGTCGACACTGAATCTTGGAAGAACGCAATCGTTTTTTCCTTGTCAGACTCGTCTACTGCCACTTTTTTTAAAAAAGAAGGTAAGCCTGTTTCTTCAGCAACTTGCTTGATTTGAGCTAAGTCTGAAAAGATATGGTCTTCTTCTCCTTTTTCTATAACCAATTGGACAAAAGGCATGCTGTATTTTTCAATTACCTTTACTGTTTTCTTGTCCATTAAGCTTCTCCTAGCTGATCGATATACTGATCAATGAGTTCTTTATGGGCATGACCGTCAAGGTTTTGTGAGATGATTTTACCAGCCAAGCTGATTGTCAAATCTGCTACCTCACCCTTAACGCTTTGTAAAGCTTCAGCTTTATTTTGAGCAATTTCTTGGTTCGCTTTTTCTTTCAAGCGTCCTGCTTCTAGCTTAGCATCTGCTAAAATACTAGCTTTGCTTTTCTCAGCTGTTTCTTTCGCATTCTCAATGATTGTCTTAGCTTCTTTACGGCTACCAGCCAATTCATCTTCGCGTTTCTGAGCCAATACTTCTGCTTTTTGACGTGCTTGTTCAGCTCCGTCAATATCTGCTGCAATTTTTTCTGCTCTTTGTTCGAAAATGCTAGCCAAATTTGACCAAGCGTATTTCTTAACCAAGACTAGCAAGAGAATAAAGGAACCAGCGATTAGTATAAAATCACCAAGTAATTCACCTACTGTTACATTCATAAACTACTCCTTTCTATTCTTCATCATTAATTTTATTTCCTAGGTACATTGAAGATAACAATGTAAATACATATGCTTGTACACAAGAAATAAAAACAGAAAATGCAGTCCAGATTAGATTTGTTCCAAAAGCAATAGGATACCAATAGAAGGCCTGATGAGAAAGTAGGACTAACATACTTGCCATCACTTCCCCTGCAAAGATATTACCAAAGACCCGCAATGCAAGTGAAAGGAGATTGGTAACTTCTTCCAAGAGATTCATTGGTGTCATAAAACCTGGTGTTACAAATGCTTTTAAATACTTTTTGATTCCACGACGACGAATTCCTTCTACGTGTGTCATTAAGATAATTGTAAAAGACAAGACCAAGTCAAATGACAAATTTGCTGTTGGTGAGGTCCAAAGATTTACACCATCTGTAGTTTGAATTCTAGCCATTAAGCCAATATTATTTGCAATGGCCATAAATAGGAATAAACAGAAATAAAAGAGAGAATAATCCTTTATCATTGGACCAAGGTTTGATTTTGTAAATCCAACAACAAAAACAAATAAATACTCTAATACATTTTGTTTTCCTGTGGGTCTCAAAGTCATATTTCGAGTTGCCCAATAAATAAAGCCAAAAATAAGTGCTACAGTCAACAAAGTCAAAACTACTATGGTTAAATTAAAGGTAACAGGACCAATATTGATGGTTGGATTAATACTTTCTTCCATCTAAAATCCTCCCTTTTTCAATTTATACTTCTTTTATTTGATGATAAATGAAAAGACAAGAGTAACGAAGAAAGTACCTTCAATAAAGGCAACCCCTAGGATCATCAAACTACGTAGTTCTGAGATGATATCTGGTTGGCGAGCAACTGATTTCAACAAACCGTTCATCAACATACCTTCACCAAGAGATACACCCATACAGGCAAGACATAGACCGAAAAATGTTAAATTCATGACGAATTCTCCTTTTAATTAAAATTTACTTACTTAGTTTAGTCCTAAAAATTGGATTTGTCAACTTTTTACTTACGTTGAAAGCGTTTAATGAAAATTATTTACAATTTTACTATTTTTTAGCTTATTATATAGAAAACTTTGGAAAAAACTTGTAATAAATCCGTCCATTATCTAGGTCTTTCTGAAAAATAATGAAAAATCCGAGATGAAATCTCGGATGGAAATTAATATATTTTCTTTAACCTAATGTTCTTTTAGTAAGTAGGATTAAAGGGAAAGCAACTAGAAAACTTTCGTCTCCTACATGTTTATTAAGCACGAACTGTGACGCTGGTTCCATCTTCCTTATAAAGATTGATAAGACCTTCTTTAAGAGCTCGAACCATGTCTCCAGCTTGAACAGGTTGTGGAACCTTGATAGTCAAGAGTTCCATTGGATTAGGAGCACGATCGATCTTATTTCCTTTAGCATCATGCAAATCTTCGATATAAGTCTCAAAATGACGGAAACCTGGGCCATAAAACTCAACTTGGTCCCCTTCGTTAATGACGTTCCGTTGGCGAATGGTTGCTGTTTGTGTCGCATCATCGTAAGAAACCACTTCAGCGACAAACTTATACTCAGGAATTTTACGACGAGCACCAAACAACTGCTCATTTTCAGATGGTGTACCATAGTAGAAACCTGTTGCTAATTCACGTTGGGCAACCTTCCACATCTCATCAATCAAGTCTTGCTTGATAGCTTCAAACTTCTCTGGACTCTCTAGATAAGCATCAACAGCCGCCTTATAACAGTTAGTTACTGTTGAAACATAGTGAATAGACTTCATGCGTCCTTCGATCTTCAGACTGTCCACACCGTTTTCAATCATATCTGGGATATGGTCAATCATAGACATATCAACGGCTGACATTGAAAATTCTTCAGGAATTTCACCTTTAAGACTCTTACGTTCCTTCCCAAATGGCATATCGTAAAGGTCGTACTTCCAACGGCAAGACTGAGAGCAACCACCACGGTTAGCATCACGCATACTCATGTGATTTGAAAGCGTACAGCGACCTGAGTAGGAAATACACATAGCTCCATGAACAAAGGCTTCAATCTCAACGTCTGTACGTTTGCGAATTTCTGCCAATTCTTCCATTGAAACCTCACGCGCCAAAACGACACGAGTCAAGCCCAGTTCTTTCCAGAACTCAAGAGTTTCATAGTTGGTGGCACTTGCTTGGGTAGAAAGGTGGATTTCAAGACCTGGTGCTTCAGTCGCCGCAATCATAATCAAAGCTGGGTCAGATACGATAACTGCTGCAATCCCGATATCACGTAGTTTACGGAACCACTCACCAGCACCAGCCTCATTTCCTTCGTGCATAACCATATTGGCAGCCACATAAACCTTAGCACCATACTTGGCCGCAAACTGTACACCTTCTTCCATCTGTTCGAAAGTAAAGTTTCCGGCACGGCTACGAAGACCATAGGCCTGACCACCGATAAAGACAGCATCTGCTCCATATTGAACAGCTACTTTTAGCTTCTCTAAAGTTCCTGCAGGTGATAAAACCTCAGGACGTTTTAATGTTTTTGTCATGTTTTCTCCTATTTGCAATATAAAAGTTTGACGTTTTTCCTTCTCATTTTATAGTAAATAAGTGATAAAATCAAGCCTAGATAAATTGTTTTGACAATTCTAATCTTTTAGATTATTAAAGCAAAAAGATTGTCAAAGAGAAAAAGCCCACAGATGTGAGCCCTTTTCTAATATAGGTTAGAAAAAACTATTTCTCCACTTCTTTTTTCTTGTGTGCAAGAAATCCAAATCCACTCAAAACTCCTAGAAGTCCTAAGACTACAAGATTATCATGATCTTCTGTACCTGTATTAGGCAATTCCTCTCTCTTACTTGCTACAGAAGTCGGAATTTGTGAAGTTTCTTTTGTCGATTGTTCAGTTGGTGTCTTTGATTTTGGTACTTCTATCTTTGGTGCTTCTACTTTTGGTGCTTCTACTTTTGGTGCCTCAACTTTTGGTGCCTCAACCTTTGGTGTTTCAACTTTTGGCGTTTCAACTTTTGGCGTTTCAACCTTTGGTGCCTCAACCTTTGGTGCCTCAACCTTTGGTGTTTCAACTTTTGGCGTTTCAACTTTTGGCGTTTCAACCTTTGGCGTTTCAACCTTTGGTGTTTCAACTTTTGGCGTTTCAACCCTTGGTGCCTCAACCTTTGGTTTCGTACCTACTGTGATAACTTCTTCTACTGCTTCTTCAGTAATCGTAATTGGTTTATTCGGTGTTACTGCTCCTGTATTAGGATCCAAGGTATAAGTTGTCGTAGTAGTTGTCTTACCAGATTTACCAGGTCTTGTTACTTCACGATAATCTTTATCTTTTGTACTATCTTCTACATAACGTGTTGTATATGGAGTAGTTGTTTCTACAACTGTTGGTTTCGTACCTACTTTAACCACTTTTGGTACCATAGGAGTTTCTTTTTCAGTCGGCTTACCGTCAGTTACAGTACCATCAAGTTCATTCACAATTTTAGGTGTTGTAGTTACAATTTTACCTTCGCTACCGTTCGATTCAACAATTTCCGTACCATAGTCGATTGTTTTGTCTTCTACATAAGTTGTTGTAATTGGAATTTTTGTTTCTGTTTCTACAGGTGGTAAGTTATTCTCATACTTCTGTTTATACACATAGGTAATGACAGTTTCACCTTTCACAATCTCTGTAATATCTTGTTTGTCTTGTTCTTTAAAGGTATAACGCTTGTTCTCAAAGTCCAAATCGGTCGGATGAGTTAAAGATACCTCAGAACCTACTTCTTTAAGTTCAGATTTAACACTAGGTGCAATTTCAACACCTTGTTCGTTTACAAACTTCTGAGTCACTAAACCTTTGTTTTGAACTTCTGTATAAGTAACAGTATGGAAAGTGCGAGACACACCGTTGATTGCTTTTTCTGTATCTGTCAATTCAACTCTTTGGAGATTTGATGCATAAACAATGCGAGGTGTAAACTGATTACGTTTATTAGGAACTACTTTACTAGCAATGTACTCTTTTTGAGAAATTGTATTTTCTCCAAGTAAAGATGTTTCTTGTCTATAAGTGTAATCAGCACCAGCTGAACGTAATTCAAACTCGGATAATTTAGATTTTGGAATATCAGAAGACGTTATAACCCCTTTACCCTTAAAACCTTGGACATCTAAGAATTTTGCATATAAATCTTTAATTGGAATAATATTTCCTTGCTTATCCTTATAAGTATAAGTTCGAGTGTAACCAATGAAATCAGTATGATTTTCAGCACGTCGAGTTAAGTTTTTAATAATTACATGAGTCTCAACAGGTTTACTGCTAAATGTAGCGTAAAGTTTGGTTTCTTCAGGTAGCATATACTCAAATTTAGCAGTTGTCTCAATACTACCGATACCGTAAATACTAGATAAAACACTATCTGAACGAGGTGTGATGGTGTAACTATACACAGTGTTTGGAGTTAGTTCCACAATACGAGCAGGATACCCGATATTCACACGATTTGTTTCATATTTATCTGTAATTCCAATTCGATCAGGTACCTTAATAAATGTTTCTGTAACTTCCTCAGTAGTTGGTTTCGATACTGCATTATACAAACCTTGAGAATCAGTTAAATCCAATTCATTCGCTTTCAAGTAATGAAGTTCCCCATTACTTGATGTAATTGGACTAACTGAAGCTTCTTTCGAGACATCTTCATTAATATCTCGACTATTTACCTGAGAAACTAATCTAGCTTTTACTTTGATATAATTAGCATTAATAAAAGTATTTTTAAACTCATCAATCTTAACTCTATCCGCTTTCACTTGTTCTTGTTCAGCTTTTGCAGACTCTAAATCACGAATTTGAGCATCTACTTTTTCTTCAGCAGTTGCGCGTAAATGTGTAACCTCAGAAGAACTATTTGCAACACCTACATTTTCAGTGGGTGTTTCTGTAACCTTAACCCCTAAAGCTTTTACTTCTTCAACTTTAGCTTTTAACTCGGTTTCTTTTACCGTATGTGTTGTACTCGTTTCATACTCACTTTGAACCACAGTTTCGCTAGGAGGAGTCTGTGCTGCATTAGGAGGTGTACTTGAATTTGGTTGTTCGTCAGCGCTTACAATCCCATTTAAAAATAAACTCCCTAAAGCAGTCGTTAGGATAATACCACTTAACAAACCTAACTTAGTTTTACGGAGATAGCCATGACCTTTTTCTTGTTTTACTGCTTTATGCAATAGAAACACCAACTTTCATTTATTTGTATTGTTAATATTATTACATAATTAACTAAAAAAGTAAAGGTATCAACTCAAGAATTAAATATAATAAATTTATAAAAACTTCCTAACTACTGTACTAGAATTTTCTACAATTCAAAAACCAGTACCAGAACGGATTAATACTGATACGAAACAAAATGACTCTTTATACATCTATGGTAGGATTCAAGACAGATTATTTATTTCTTAATCGATATATAAAAGAAATCCTGATTAAACTGTCTTTAAAACTTAAGAAATCAAGGATATGATAAAAAGAATGGATATCAGTATATCTATTTTTACCATCTCAAAAGTAGATCCAGAGAATATAACTGTTCTCTTATGATGAGACTTTGGAGGCAACCATTCTGTCTTGTTTTATGAAAGAATAGCTTAACCTTTTACTTAAAATATTCAGCTAAAAAAAGAGAGAACGATTTTGTTCTCTCGAAATCCTTATTTTTCATTTACTATAAGAGTAAAGTATTTATAGCTTTACTCCCACTCAACTGTTGCAGGTGGTTTACTTGTAATATCATAGACGATGCGGTTAACGTGGTCCACTTCGTTTACGATACGTACAGAAATCTTTTGAAGGACATCCCAAGGAATTTTTGCAAAGTCAGCTGTCATACCATCGATAGAAGTGATTGCACGGATTGCAATTGTGTAGTCGTACGTACGACCGTCACCCATAACACCGACTGAACGAACACCTGTATTAACTGTGAAGTATTGCCAGATATCGCGGTCAAGACCAGCTTTGGCAATTTCTTCACGAAGGATAGCATCTGACTCACGAACTGTTTCTAGTTTCTCTTCAGTGATTTCACCCATGACACGGATAGCAAGTCCTGGTCCTGGAAATGGTTGGCGCCATACGATATGGTCTGGCATACCAAGCTCTGTACCAAGAGCACGAACCTCATCTTTATAAAGAGTATTGAGTGGTTCAATCAATTCAAATTGCATGTCTTCTGGAAGACCACCCACGTTGTGGTGTGACTTGATAGTTTGAGCTGTATCCGTACCAGACTCGATCACGTCGGTATATAAGGTACCTTGAGCAAGGAATTTCACATCTTTGAGCTTGCTTGCTTCGTCATCAAATACATAGACAAACTCATTACCGATGATTTTACGTTTTTGTTCAGGGTCAGAAACGCCAGCAAGTTTATCAAGGAAACGTTTAGCAGCGTCTGCTTTGACGATATTCAAACCAAACTTACCACCAAGCATGTCCATAACTTGGTCCGCTTCTCCTTTACGAAGAAGACCGTGGTCTACGAAGATACAAATCAATTGATCGCCAATAGCCTTTTGGAGAAGAACTCCAACAACTGAAGAGTCAACACCACCTGATAGACCAAGAAGGACACGTTTATCACCGACGGTTTCACGAATTTTTTGGATCTGCATATCAATGAAGTTATCCATTGACCAGTCGCCTTTAGCCTTACAGATGTTAAGAGCAAAGTTACGAAGGATATCATTTCCGTATACAGAATGACGAACTTCTGGGTGGAATTGGATACCGTAAATGTGTTTATCTGGGTTTTCAATGGCTGCATAAGGGCAGTCAGCTGATGTACCTGTACGAACAAAGTCAGAAGGAATCTCAGTAACCGCATCACCATGGCTCATCAAAACAGTCTGTTCATCAGGTGTTGATTCAAAAAGTGCTGAAGGTGTGTGTGTTAGGGTTGATTGACCGTATTCACGATTTCCAGCATCACCTGCAGGAACAACTTTTCCTCCAAGTTTATGGGTCAATAACTGCATACCATAACAGATTCCCAAAATTGGAATTCCAAGTTCGAAGATTTCTGGGTCAATATCGAATGAACCATCTTCGTATACAGAGTTTGGACCCCCTGAAAGGATAATTCCTACAGGATTGATTTCACGAACTTCAGCAGCTGAAATTTTATGGCTTTTTAGTTCTGAAAACACACCAATCTCACGGATACGGCGTGAAATCAGCTGGTTGTACTGGCTACCATAGTCCAAAACGATGATTTTTTCTACATCTTGCAAATCAGTTGAAATGTTGCTCATCTTTTTCCTTTCTCAAAAGAAATATCTTTTTTCAATATTCTATCACAAATAAGGGCGAATTACCAACTAAACAAGGCGAAGTTTGACTTTTTCTAGTTTATTAGGGTACAATAGAGAAAAGATAGAAATGAAGTGAAAAATATGCTACCTGCTTATATGAAAATCCATGATCAGATTAAAAAGGATATTGACGAGCACCGTTGGGCTATTGGAGAAAGACTCCCTAGTGAACGAGATTTAGCTGAGCAGTTTGCGGTCAGTCGCATGACCCTCCGCCAAGCCGTATCTCTATTAGTCGAAGAAGGTGTTTTAGAGCGTCGTGTAGGAAGTGGCACCTTTGTTTCCAGCACTCGAGTACAAGAAAAGATGCGAGGTACAACTAGTTTTACTGAAATTGTTAAGTCCCAAGGCAAAGTTCCCTCTAGCCAGCTTATTTCCTACAGAAAAACCATTCCTAATGAGCAGGAAGTTGCCAAGCTAGGAATTTCTCCAACGGAGAATATTATCCGAATGGAGCGTGTCCGCTATGCTGACCAAGTTCCTCTGGTTTATGAAGTTGCTTCTATTCCTGAAAAATTCATTAAGGACTTTAAAAAAGAAGAAATCACCAGTCATTTCTTTCAAACTCTGCAAAAACACGGCTATCGTATTGGCAAATCACAGCAGACTATTTATGCTCGTCTTGCTAAAGAAAAGATTGCCCACTATTTAGAAGTTGAAAAAGGACATGCAATTCTTGGGCTGACTCAGGTTTCTTACCTAGAAGATGGGACAGCTTTTGAATACGTAAAAAGTCAGTATGTAGGCGAACGATTTGAATTTTATCTTGAAAACAATTAATACTCTTCGAAAATCTCTTCAAACCGCGTCAGCTCTATCTGCAACCTCAAAGCAGTGCTTTGAGCAACCTGCGGCTAGTTTTCTAGTTTGCTCTTTGATTTTCATTGAGTATAAAATACTACATAAAACCTCTCTGTCACAGACAAAGAGGCTTTTTTATTTTTCTAAGAGTAAATCTTTCAAAGAAATCAGGGTTACAGCAACTAATATCATTGCCATACCAAGAAAATCAATGGGATAAAATTGTTCATTCATGATTAGGAAGGCAAAGAAAACCGCTGAAATTGGCTCAATTGAAGCTAGTAAACTTGACTTGACCGGTCCAATCAGACTGGCTCCTTTTAGGAAAGCTGTATAGGCAAAGACAGTCCCAATAAGGATAATGCCTGCAAAAGCAAGAAGAAAATCAAGACTAGTTGGAATATTGGCCTGTAGAACTCCTGTAAAAGGAAGGGCGACCAAACCTGCTATAACCATTCCCACACCTATGACCAAACTGCTCCCCCACTTCTTGATCAAGGCTATTGGCAAAATGATATACAGAGCATAAGTCCAGGCAGAAAAGAGACCCCAGAATAGGCCAGAAGGTGTAATGGATAACTGGTCAAGTTGCCCATGGGTCGCAATGAGGAAGGTCCCTCCAATGGCTAATATGATGGAAATAATCTCTGCAAGGGTTGGTGCCACCTTATCCTTGATACAGCTATAAATTAAAATTCCGACAGGACAAACATACTGAAGCACTGTTGCGGTACCTGCATTGGTTTCCTGAATAGCAGTTAGATAGGCAAATTGATTAAGAAAAAGACCAATCAGAGCAAAAAAGAGAAGTGACAGCAAACTCTTCTTATCCGTTAAAAAGGCCAGCATTTTATCCTTTGCAGTAGCATAAGCCAAGAGCATGAGAATCCCGCCAGCGATTAAAAGACGCAAGTTGGTCAAGACCAGAGCCGAAATCCCATGTGCCATCAGGTATTGGCCACTCGTTCCTGACAAGCCCCAAGCAATACCAGCCACAACTGTTAATAAAGTCCCTTTTAAACTATTTGACATGTCTCTCCTTACTTTTCTTTGCGAATCAAGTCCATCACTTGATTGCGGTCTAATATCCACTGGGCTCGTTCATCCTTTTCATAGGTACGATTCGATAGGAAAATAGCCGCTTCTTGCTTCTGACGATTCCACATGATAAAGGTACCTGTGTAGCCCGTATGGTCTAGCCAATCTCCTTCCAAATTCCATGCCAAAGATCGTTCCTTGTCATATAAAGGAGAAAAATTTTGACTCAAATCTCTTGCAAAATCATCCTTTAAATAGTGCTGCAAAAAGATTTGTAAATCCTTTACAGTCGAAAACACGCCAGCACTCCCAGCATGTCTACCCAAGAGACGAGCCTTGGGATCATGTACCACACCAGCCTCTACACCTCTAACTGTTGGAACAGCAAGCTCAACAGGTCCAAACTGGGTTTCATTCATTCCCCAAGGTTTCCAGACTTGCTCCTGTATAATCACATCCAAGTCTTGATCGAAGATTCTTTCCAAAATAAAGCCCAACAGCAAAAAATGAACATCCGAATAAAGAAAGGCTGGCTGACTTCGTCTGTTGAGATGAAACATCGCTTCCTTTAATTCTGAGGCTGTTAAAAGATCACGATTAGGAATAAATGGATCAAGATCTGTAGCGTGGGTTAAGAGCTGGCGAATAGTGATATCTGGATAATCACTTTCAGGTAAAAAATAGGTTACTGGTCTGTCAATATCTAATTGACCTTTTTCCCACAAGAAGTTGAAAACAGTACCAACTCCAACAACCTTGCTGACACTGGCTAGGTCATAAACTAGTCCTGCCTCAGTATCCAATCCATGTTCTGGGTCACTCTGGCCTACATAGACCTCCGTCCATTGATGGTCCTTAAAATACGCAAAAGAGGCTCCGGGATAGATCCCTGCCTCGATTTGCTCTTCTATTTTTTTAATAATCTTGGTCCACTTCATACTTCTTCAAACCACAATTCAACATTATTTCTATCTTTACCAAGGAAGAATTTTTCAGACTTAGGAATAAAATACTCGGTAGACTCAAACTTCTGGCGCAGACTTGCTATATCTAGTTCATTGACCAGGAACTTGAGCATAGACAAGTCCCAGGTAACGGCATTATCCACAGTCAAATCTTGACCCTGAGCTGGGATAAAATCAAGTGATGCCCCAACTTCAGATGGTTCCAAGTAACTATCAACATCAGTTGGAAGATGTAATTCCATAGAAATCTCAAATTTACTTAAAGAAATTGATTCCAAATCTGTTTGAAATTCAGGTTTTTCTTCTACTTCTATTAGACTTTCTCTGTCATCTTCTGCATGAATCAAAATCAGATCATTTTCTGGTGAAAAAATCTCAAAAGCGTAGCCATTTTGACCTTTATATAATTGATGAATCGAATCTGTTTTAGATAAGAGTCCTTCAATTTCCAAGGGATTTTCTATCTTGACAATCAATCTAGCCAGTTTTTTTCGTCCCTCTACCTTACGAGTACGCATACTCGGCGCTTCTTCCAAAACCAGCTTTTCAAGACCTGTTTGATCCCCTAATGACAGAAAGGCTGACTCTTCTAATAAGGCCTTCATGCCAAGGGTTTCAATATAAAATGTTTCATTTAATTTTCTATTATTAACTTTTAAAGTAGGAATAATCCGTACAATTTGATTTACATTCATAAATTCCTCCAACTCTTTTATTTTAAAGGATTTTAGAATTTTTTACAAGATATTATGCTCAAATTTACCGATTTTTCGTAAAATTGCATCTAAAAAACCGAGGATTTCCTCGGTTTCAATTTCTTATAGGTAAAGGAATTTGAAGATAGCTACTGCCGCAATTGCTGCTGCGATAGGTGCTACTACTGGTACCCAAGAATACCACCATTTTGAATCCCCTTTGTGCTCACCAAGAACTGATTTTGGAAGGAAAGCATGAAGGAGACGTGGTCCAAAGTCACGGGCTGGGTTCAAGGCAGGTCCTGTAGGTCCACCAAGTGAAGTTACCAAGGCCATAACAAGGAATCCAAGTGCCAAGTGAGCAATTCCAAGACCAGATGTCATAAATGGTGCTACTTGCTCTTTAGCTTGGTCAAGTGCTGCTGTTACTTGCTCTTGAGGAATTGTTTGACCTTGAGTAGTTGCTTGAGCAACTTGAGCATTAATAGCCGCTTGTGCTTTTGATACTAATTCAGCACCAAAGAAGTTTTTAGTCATACCAAGGGCTGCGAAGAAAAGAACAAATGAACCAACAAATTCGTTTACAAAACCATTAACAGTTGCTGCGAAATGTGATTCTTTTGACCCATTATCCAAACTTGAAATTGTTGAGAAAGTACCCAAGATATTGTTTGGATTTTCAGTTTTCAAGTAGTATGGGCGATGTGTTGCCACAACCAAGGCTTGACCAAAGATAGCACCCAAAACTTGTGCGATGATATAAGGCGCAACTTGTGCCCAAGGGAAGAGACCGCTGATTGCAAGTCCAAGAGTGAAGGCTGGGTTGATGTGGTTTCCAGATACATTACCAAACATCAAGGCAGGAATCATAACCCCCATACCGTAACCAACAGCGATAACGATCCAGCCACTTTGATGACCTTTCGTACCTTTAAGTTCAACGTTGGCAACTGCACCATTTCCAAGAATGATCAAAATAGCAGTTCCCAAAAATTCAGTGGCATATTTAATTGCCCATGTGAAATCCATTTGATAGATTCTCCTTAAAATTTTTTAGACAATCCCTATTCTATCAATTTTTATATCTTTTAGCAACAGGTTTTCTAAAAGAATATATAAGAAAGCGGTTTTATTTCTTATAAAAAACAAAAGGATTAAGAAGGTCATTCTCCTTAATCCGATACTTCTTATTCTTGACGTTGGCCGAAATCTGCAATCATCTGCTCCATGTCTTGTCGACTCGGAGTTGTCAGCATATAAAGGTAATCTCCTTGAAGTTCCGCGAAGGCTGCTGGCATGATTTTTTTAACCTTGAACTGCTGACTGTATTTGGCAAGTAAATCCTCCTCAGAATAGACATAATGAGCATTTGCACGGCGAGAAGTAGCCAAACAATACTGAGGGGCAAACTCTGACACCGGGAACTCTTCTCCTGCGACAATCGCCGCATAGCCTCGGTAGAGGTCCAAGGAATGGGCAAAGTTATAAACATCAATTGTAAAACCACCTGCAGGACGGTTATTGTACTCAATGGCAATATAATCGTCCCTCTCACGGAAGAACTCGATATGGAAGAACCGTTCTTTCATACCAAATTCTTTGACGATAGCCTCACCATATTTACGTAATTTAGGATCCATATCCTTGAGAACGTAATAAGAATTGTCCATCTTGTACATCATGAGATCAAGCGGTGTATAGGCGTAGTCAAAGGTTGTTGAGAAGACAATCTTTCCATCCTTGTTCACTATACCGTCAAAGGTACAAATTTCGCTGGAAGTGACAAATTTTTCAAAGAAATAAACGGTTGAATGGTCCCATTCTTGCTTGAAGTGATGGATATCGTCTTCTGTCTCAAGTTTAAATGTTGCGGCTGCTCCCACTCCATTATCAGGTTTGGCAATCATTGGAAGGCTGATTTCTTTCACTGCTTGATCAACATCTGCTTCCGTTTTGATAACAGCTCCAGGGACTACAGGGACACCTGCTTTTTTGAAGAGTTTCTTCATTTCAGACTTATATTTCGTCTTTTTGAGATCCTCTGGTTTGGCACCAAAAACATTGAATTGCTCTCTGAGTGCTGCGTCCAACTCTAACCAATATTCATTGTGGGATTCGATGCGGTCAATTGGGCCATGCTTATAGAAAAGAAAAGCAACTGCACGTTTGACTTCGTCTATGTTCTCAAGATTGTCAACACGGAAATATTCGGTCAGGCTATTGCGTAAAGGCTCATCCAATTGCTCGTATGGTTCCTGACCAATTCCCAAGACGGTAATGCCTTTATTGGCTAGTTCGATGGTGAACTGTTGAAAGTTTTGTGGATAGTAGGGAGAAATAACAAGGTAATTCATAGGTCACTCCTTTTATAAATAAAGATTGCCGAGGAAATAAGGCATTTGTTTGCGCCACCATTCCCAGTCGTGGGCGACATCATGTCCCCATTCAGCAAACCAGGCTGGGATTTGTTTCTGGTCAAAGGCTTCTTTGAGCTTGTAGAAAGATGGTAAACCCTCTTGCTCCCAGGCTCCAAGCCCCGTACACAGCACAATCTCTGCCTGACGGTAACGATCGATAAACCAACCGTCGTTCTGATTCCAGATATAATCTACTGGCGAGTTTTGGTAAATGGCATCGTCATTGTAGTAATCACCGACAAAGAAACGTGCATCGTAAACACCACTAAGAGCAATCACTTTGATAAAGACATCTGGATGCTGGAGGAAAAAATTGACAGCATGGTAGGCGCCCATCGAGCAACCTGTCGTCATCATACCATCAAACCAACCTGTCTTATGCTTGATAAAAGGAATGGCCTCATCAATCACATAGCGCTCGTAGGCACGGTGCATCTCTGCTTGGTCGTGCCCATTTTTCCAAGTGGCCAACCAGCTCTCACTATCTACACTGGATAGGGTAAAGAACTGGACACGGCCTTCCTCGATAAAAGAAGCACAGGCATCAATCATGCCAAAATCATAGTATTCGTTGTGACTACCACCTGATGAAGCAAAAACCACAACTGGAATCCCAGCATGTCCATAACGATTAAGGTACATTTCACGGTTAAGATTGCCACTCCAGTGGCTAAGGTTTTCAATATGCATTGGCTTTCTCCTTTCTTACTTTACCATTTTTCCGCAAAAAATCTCAGACAGTCTGGTAAATTTTCTGACCAAGGGATTTCACTATGGATGGCACCAGACTGAACTTTCAAGACAAGATTATCTAAGTGTACCCCACCTGCTATCAAATCATGGTAATACCTAAGAGACGAATCGATATAGGCTTGTTTGATATTACCAGCCATCAGGGTCTTGTCCGTATCATCTGCTTCTTCTGTTCCAACATAGATAAAGATACGCTGGTCGGGCGATAGTTTCTTGCGCTCGATATAGCGATTAAAGGCTTCTTGATGGAGCCAGTTAGCAGATGAAAAGACCCCTAGACAACCAATCTGGTCTTGGTATTCCAAACCGATAAACTGGGTAATATTGCCTCCTAGTGAAGACCCAATCATAGCCGTATGCTGGCGGTCAGCTTTGGTACGGTAGGTCTCATCGATAAAAGGTTTGACCACCTCCATGATAAACTCAGAATATTCCACACCCTTACCGCCAAACTGCTGCCCCGGAATAGGAGATTCTTGGAACTTCCAAGCCGCATACTCATTCATCCGCCCCATACCATCATTATCAATAGCAACGACAATCATGCGACTGATATCAGGATTACGCTTAATAGCTGGGATAATCTTCCATGAATGGCCAATGAAAGACTCCTTGCTATAAAAAACATTTTGCCCGTCATGAAAGTAAACAACAGGATAGGAACGATCCGTGTCTTTCTCATAATCTTTAGGCAGAAGAACACGTACACGGCGTTCCTTACCTGTATAAGGAACCTTGAGTCTGTGTTCTTTCATTTTTAAATAAAAGTAGGATTGATTCATTGTCAGAAAACTCTCTATATTCAAAATTTTATTTTATTATATCACAGTTTAAGAAAAAAAGTTAGTTTTGCTTCCATTTTTGGATTAAAAACTAACTTTTTTCATTTATTTTTCTAAATTCTTTTGGATTTTCTTATTAGAGCAGATTGTCAATCAAGTCATCCACTTCATCTTTTTCAGCCTGCGGTGTAATCTCAGTAATCATGATTCCAGCTACAGCTCGCTCAACTAAACCTTCAACATCCATGCGTGCTTCATACTGCTCTGCATTCTTAATCTTAGGATTAGTCTTTGGACGATCTGGTGCAAAAATCGTACAACAGTCTTCAAACGGTTGGATTGAAATGTCAAAGGTATCGATTTCCTGGGCGATGTCAATGATTTCCAACTTATCCATTGTCACAACTGGACGGATGATGGGAGTGTTGGTAACTGCATTGATAGCCTGCATGCTCTCCAAGGTTTGGCTAGCTACTTGACCAAGACTTTCCCCATTGATGATTACTAAACCATTTCTTACCTCACGAATACGGTCAGTAATCCGCATCATAAAACGACGCGTCAAGGTCATAAGGTAGGCTTCTGGCGCTTTAGCCTTGATTTCCTCTTGAATCTCTGTAAAAGGAACTTCGATAAACTGGATATTGCCCCCAAACTTGGTTAATTTACGGGTCAAATCTTGGGCTTTTTTAAGGGCTCCAGGACTCGTGTAAGGTGGACTGGCAAAATGAACAGCCTCAATATCCACTCCACGTTTCAAAGCAAGATAACCTGCTACAGGGGAATCAATCCCTCCTGACAACATGAGCATCCCTTTACCTGAAGTTCCAACTGGCAAACCACCAGCCCCACGAATAGTTTCAAAAGAAAGATAGGCTGCTTCTTCACGGATTTCCACCTGAAGATTGATATCAGGACTTTTCATTTGAGCTTGCACATTTGGAATGGCTTCGAAAACAGCACCTCCAAGTGTTTGATTGAGTTCACGACTATCCAACTCAAAGTTGTGGTCGCTACGCTTGCTAGAAATTTTAAAGGTCATGCCATCCTTGTAGATGTCCTGCATAATCTCTTGGACAGAAGACTTCAGAACTTCTACAGATTTTTCAACCTTATAAACAGGGGAAAAGTTTTGAATTCCAAAAACTTGTTTGAGGGATTCTGCTACTGCTGTGTAATCTGCTCCATTGAGGTATGCATGGGCACGGTCACGATCTGCTGTTACCTTAACTTGGGGATAGATAGACAAAACGTCTGAAATATTATTGCGAAGTTTATTGATGAAACGCATACGGTTTTTGCCCTTGGTTGACAGCTCACCGTAGCGAATCATAATTTCTGAATACTGCATGAATGCTCCTATCTTACTTTTCTAGTTTGATTGTAAATCAATTTTAACTTGGTCAAAAACTGCTCAATCTGACTCATATCATTTTCAAGGTCTAGGCTTAAACGTACAGCTGACTGGGCCTTATCCTTGTCCACTCTCATGGCAATCAAAGTCCCTGCAGGCTTCCCTGCCTTGGATGAACAAGCAGAGGTCGTTGAGATGAAAATATCATAGTCTTCAAAGGCATGAACAATGACTTCACCGCGAACACCCTTGATTCCAAAAGTCAGAATATGAGGGGCAAAGTCTTCCTCATCTGAAAAGACAAAAATATCTGGATAGTCCAGAAGGGCTTGGCGAATCACTGCCTTCATCTGCCCAGTCTTGCTAGTAAAGAAACCTAGCTTTTCCATAGACAAACGGAGAGCCTTGGCTGTCGCTGCAATTCCTGCCACATTTTCAGTTGTTGAACGATAATCACGCTCCTGACCACCACCAGTCAACAGAGGCGTAATCTTCTTGCCAGACTTGATATAGACAAATCCAACACCTCGAACTCCGTGAAACTTGTGACTAGAGAAAGTCGCAAAATCCACTCGTTCTGTCAGATACTTTTCAGTCGGAATCTTGGCAAGTGCCTGAACCGCATCAACGTGGAAGGAAATAGTCGGCTTGTCTGCTAACAGTTCTGAAATAGCCTCAATGGGCTGAACAGAACCGATTTCATTGTTCACAGCCATGACGGAAACGAGGGTCGTATCAGGTCTTATCAAATCTGCTAACGCTTTAACATCCACAAATCCTTTGTTATCAACTGGAGCAAAATCCACTTCAAATCCTTGACTTTTTAACCAGAGGGCTGACTCTTTGACTGCCGGATGTTCAATGGATGATACAATGATGTGCTTTCCAAACTGGGCTTTTTCAAAGGCCACACCCTTGATGACCCAGTTATCTCCTTCTGTCCCACCAGAAGTAAAGAAGATTTCATCGCTTTTCTTACCGATTAAATCTGCAATCTGTTGCCGAGAAGCATCTAAGATTCGTGTTGCCTGGTCTCCCAAACGATGGAGACTAGATGGATTTCCTAAAATTTTTGAAGCGACCTGCATATAGGTTTCAAGGGCTTCAGGATAGGGCTTGGTCGTCGCCGAATTATCAAAGTAAATCATGTTTTCTCACGCTTTCTAAAATCACTCCCTCTATTGTATCATGAAACGGAGCCTGCGACAAGAAAGGGCAATTCCTCTTTTTTTAAGATTTTTTTAAAGAAATGCGGTATAATAAATTTTAATTAAAGGAGAGAATGTATGTCTAATTATCGTAGAACTTCAAAACCAAAAACAGAACACATCAAAAAAGGCTTCACGGTCTTTCAAAAAACCGTCGCTACTATCGGTAGTATCCTCGGCTTAATTACCGCAAGTATCACTATCATGAACGCCTTGGATAATAACAAAAATACTAAAAAAGAACCTACGACAAGCCAGACGACAACAATTGTCAAAGAAATTCAAAAGGAATCCCCTCAGGAAAACACTAGTCCCAATAAGGAAACTAACACTATCCAAGAAAAAACACAGCAAGAGGAAACACCAAAATCTAGCGTCAAGGAAGAGAAAAAAGAAGAGCAGAAAGCAGCAACTCAGGAATCTACTACTCCTGCTCCAAGTAAGCCTACTACTGAAAATGAAAAACAGTCCAATACCCCAACTTCGGAAAATAAAACTAATCAATAATCACTAAAATAGCCTCCTTCCAAACTTGGAAAGAAGCTATTTTTTTATTGTTGTAAAACTTTTCTTGGTTTGGTACCTTCAGCTGGGCCAATGACACCTGCCATCTCAAGTTCTTCCATAAGGCGGGTCGCACGGTTAAATCCAACTGACAAACGACGCTGAATCATAGATGCGCTGGCTTTCTGGGTCTCAATGACCAAAGCCTTGGCTTCTTCAAAGAGCGGGTCACCACCAGATTCACCATCTGAAAATTCTCCTTCATTTTCAGAAACCTCACCTGGATCAAAACTCTCATCGTAGTCCGCATCTGCCTGAGCCTTGATAAAGTTTACGATGCTTTCAACATCATCATCCGAGATAAAGGATCCTTGGAGACGAACTGGATGATTTTCATCGATTGGTTTAAAGAGCATATCTCCACGTCCAAGCAGTTTCTCAGCTCCATTTTCATCTAAAATAGTACGGGAGTCTGTTCCTGATGAAACTGCGAAAGCAACACGAGATGGGACATTGGCCTTGATCAGACCAGAAATGACGTCAACGGATGGACGCTGGGTTGCAAGAATCATGTGGATACCTGCAGCACGCGCCTTCTGTCCGAGACGAATGATAGCATCTTCCACTTCCTTGCTGGCTACCATCATAAGGTCAGCCAACTCATCCACAATTACAACAATGAGTGGTAGCGGAACCTGCTTGTACTCAGACTGAGCATTAAACTCTTCTACCTTGGCATTAAAACCTGCAATATTCCGAACTCCCACCTTGGCAAAGAGTTCATAACGATTTTCCATTTCATCCACGACCTTTTGCAAAGCCTTGCTGGCCTTACGTGGATTGGTCACGACTGGAATCAAGAGGTGGGGAATATCATTGTAAACAGACAACTCAACCATCTTGGGATCGACCATCATAAATTTAACTTGGTCAGGTCTCGCCTTCATGAGGATGCTAGCGATAATGCCGTTAACAGCTACTGACTTCCCTGAACCCGTTGAACCTGCAACTAGCAAGTGGGGCATCTTGGAAAGGTCAAAAGCTCTTGCGGTGCCATTAACTGCCTTTCCTAGAGGAATTTCTAAGAGATTTTCTGCTTTCGTTTGAGATTGTTCCCATAGTTCGCGGAAAGAAACTGTCGCAATTTCAGAGTTGGGTACTTCGATTCCGACCAGGGATTTCCCAGGAATTGGTGCTTCGATTCGGACATCCTTGGCTGCCAAGGCTAGAGCGAGGTCATCTGCTAGATTGGAAATGCGGTTAACCCGTACACCGACTGCTGGCTTGACTTCATACTTGGTCACTGACGGCCCAATTTCAGCCCGTTCAAGCGTTACCTTGATACCAAAGCTAGCAAAGGTTTCTTCTAGGATTTTGATATTTTCTCGAACAATCTTCTTCTCTTTCGACTGGTCTTTTGGTTTATCTGGGGCAAAGAGTTGTAGGCTTGGAAGTTTGTATTCAAGAGCCTCCTTTGCTGAAAAATCGACCTGAACATCTTCATCATCAGAGCCATCTTCCTGTTCAGGGAATTCAAGTTCAGGTTGAGGCAGGATGATTTCTGGTTCCACCCACTCTTCTTCTGGAACAGGAGGAACGTCAAGCACAACATCATCAGTCAAAATTTCACCTGTTTCCATATCGACAGGAGGCAAATCTAGCAAGGCTTTTTCGGCCTCTTCTCGTTCTAATCTAGCCTCTTCCTCAGCCTTTTGACGAGCTTTTTCTTCTTGTTTGACAAAGCGTTCCTCTTTTCGACGCTCATGCCCTTCCCACCATTTGGCAAAGCCTCTACTGAAAAATTCAGCAATATCGTAAACAGACCAAGGACTGACTAGGAGAGCACCCACTAAAATCAAGATAGAACCAATAAAGTAAGTACCGATATTTGAGAAGAGAAAGGCTGTTGGCACATAGAGTCCAACACCAATCAAGCCTCCACCAGCAAAACTGGTCGTTCGAAAACCAGTCAAATCAGTCACAACCTGAGCCATAGTTCCTTTTAAGACCGACTTGTCCAAACCATATTTCCAAACCAAGTAGGCCTCAAAAATCAAGAGTAAGCCAGCAAATATGGTGAAAAATCCTGATAAGAGTCCTTCCTGTTTTCGTATCCACTTGAAGAAGAAGAGATAGAGCAGGATACCAAATATTGCCAAATAAGCTAGGCTACCTACCAGCAAGCGAATTAGATTGTAAAGGGTGATACCTGCAGCCCCTAATTTAAAGGCTGCAAAAATCAATAAAAGGGCGATTCCCAACGAAATCAACATTCGTTGAATCGCTTCTTTTCTTTCGAGTTCTGCTTTAGACGGTCTCCGTCTTGTTTTACTTGTATTCTTGTTTGCCATTCTTCTATTATACCATATTTCACAGGCATTTCGGAAAGAGAAAAAGACTGCACCAAACGGTACAATCTTTTCATTTTTCTATTTTTTATGCTTGTGGTTTGCGTAGGTAACCATAGACTACACCACTTACGATTGCTCCTACCAAGACAGAAACGAGGTAAAGAAGAGCATTTGAAGTAAGGGCAATAACGAAGATTCCTCCGTGTGGCGCCATGAGTTTGATACCAGTAAGACCAACGAGGCCACCTGCTACTGCTGAACCAAGGATGAAGCTTGGGATCGCACGAGCTGGGTCAGCGGCACCAAATGGAATTGCTCCCTCAGTGATAAATGACAAGCCCATGATAATGTTTGTCAAACCAGAGTTGCGTTCTTCTTTAGTAAATTTGTCTTTAAAGAGAAGAGTTGCGACAAAGATTGCAAGTGGTGGTACCATTCCTCCAGCCATAACTGCTGCCATAGCCACAGAACCACCTGAAGAAACAGTCGCTGCAAGCGTACCTGTACCAAATACATAAGCCGCTTTGTTAACTGGTCCCCCCATGTCAACAGCCATCATTCCACCAAGGACGATACCGAGAAGGACAGCTGAACCACCTCCAAGACCGCCTAGAAAGTCATTCATAGCAGTGTTGATTGCTGCCATCGGGATGTTAACAGCTAGCATGACAAATCCTGTCAAGATTGTCCCAAGAAGTGGCAAGAGAAGGATTGATTTTGCACCTTCAAGTGAACGAGGAACTTTAACGTATTTCTTGATAGCAAGAACCAAGGCACCTGCTATAAATCCACCAACAAGGGCACCTAGGAAACCAGATGAGACACCTGCAAGAGTTGAAGTTGCTTCACCACCTGCAGCATAAGGAATTTTACCAAAGGCAAAACCTTCTTTAGCAATAGCACCAGCCACGAAACCTGCTACCAAACCTGGTTTTTCAGCGATAGAGTAGGCAACATAACCTGCAAAGACTGGGAGCATCAAGCCAAAGGCTGCACCACCAATTTTCATGAACATAGAAGCTAACTCATGGTAAGAACCAAGATTGCCAAGGTTTTCATTTGGAACACCCAAAGCACCGTCAATCAAGAAGGCAAGGGCAATCATGATACCACCACCGATAACGAATGGTAACATTTGAGATACACCACTCATCAAGTGTTTGTAGAAGGCACCACCAAGGCTTTGTTTTTCGTTAGAGGCTGTTGCAGCTTTTGCACCATTAGCTGCACGGTAGACTTCAGCATCTCCTGAAAGAGCCAAGTTAATTAACTCTTCTGTCTTACGGATACCGTCAGCAACTGGACGATTGATCAATGGTTTTCCATCAAATCGATCCATTTCAACGGCCTTGTCTGCTGCAATGATAACAGCTTTAGCCTTACGGATGTCTTCAGCAGTTAGTTGGTTACCAACACCGCTAGCACCGTTGGTTTCGACCTTAATTCCAACACCCATTTCAGCAGCCACTTTTTGAAGGGCTTCTTGGGCCATATAAGTGTGGGCAATACCTGTTGTACAAGCTGTAACAGCAACGATAAAGTCACCAGAGTCATTGGCAGGTACTTGAACAGGTTCCTCAGTTTTTTCTGAAGCTTGGTCAAAGAGTTCAATGACTTGGTCAGCTGATGTTGCTTGACGAAGTTTGTCAGCAAAACCGTCTTTCATCAAGTATTGAGACAATTCTGCCAAGGCTGCCAAGTGAGTGTCATTTGCACCTTCTGGAGCTGCAATCATAAAGAAAAGGTCAGTTGCTTGCCCATCCAAGCTCTCGTAGTCAACACCCTTGTTTGACTTGGCAAAGAGAACTGTCGCTTCTTTGACAGCAGCATTTTTGCTGTGAGGCATTGCGATACCATCACCCAAACCTGTAGAAGTGAGAGCTTCACGCGCCAAAATGCCTTCCTTAAAGGTTTCAAAATCTGTCACATAACCGTGGTCTGTCAAACTTTTAATCATCTCGTCGATGACAGCTGTTTTTTCAGTTGCTTGCAAATCCAGCAACATAACATCTTTTCTCAATAGATCTTGAATTTTCATCGTTTTTCTACCTCAACTTTTTCATATGTTTCTTTAATAAATTCTGCTGTTGCCAAGTCATCCGAGAAGGTAGTTGCCGTTCCACAAGCAACTCCCCATTTGAAGGCTTCTACTGCATCTTTTGATTTGACAAATTCACCTGTGAATCCAGCAACCATAGAATCACCAGCTCCAACTGAATTTTTGACTGTTCCCTTGATTGGTTTAGCGAAGTAAGCTCCCTCAGATGTGACAAGAAGGGCACCATCACCAGCCATAGAGATAATGACGTTTTGAGCTCCTTTGGCCAGTAACTGACGAGCATAGTTCTCGATTTCATCTAAACTTTCGAGTTTAACCCCAAAGATCGCTCCCAGTTCATGATTGTTTGGTTTGACCAAAAGCGGCTGGTAGTCCAAACTATCAATCAAGGTCTGTCCTTCAAAGTCACAAACCACTTGCGCACCCGTCTGACGCGTCAAGGCAATCAAATCCTTATAGATAACATTGCCTAAGTTTTTAGCACTTGAACCCGCAAAGACAACTGTATCTTCTGCAGTCAAACTAGACAAAATAGCTTTCAATTCTTCTAACTGAGCTGGTTCCACGTTTGGACCCGTTCCATTGATTTCTGTTTCTTGGTCCGCTTTAATCTTGACATTGATACGAGTATCTTCTGCCACTTGGACAAAACGTGTCTCTATTTCTTCCTCTGTCAGAGTATCTGTGATAAATTTACCAGTAAAACCTCCGATAAATCCAGTCGCTGTATTTTGAATATCTAAGCGCTTCAAGACACGACTGACATTGATTCCTTTCCCACCAGCAAACTTATCATCACTGTCCATACGATTGACACTACCGACTTGGACTTGGTCCAAACGAACGATATAGTCAATGGATGGATTGAGTGTGACTGTATAAATCATACTTCTATTACCTCCGTTTTCTCCTTAATAGTCTTCAAGAGCTCATGCCCTTGACTTGTGATAACAATAGCTCGTTTGAGTGGTGCTACCTTGGCAAAGCAAGTTTGTCCAATTTTTGACGAATCCACCAAGACATAGGTCTGTTTGGCATTCTCTAAAATAGCACGCTTCACAGCCCCCTCCTCCATATCAGGAGTCGTATAATAGCCATCGTCCACACCATTCATCCCGATAAAGGCACGGTCAAAGTGCAATTGGTTAATCTGGTTAAGAGCAACGCCCCCGATGCTAGCATCTGTCGCCATCTTGACACTTCCTCCAACCATGACAGTTGGAATTTGCTTTTCAACCAACTGTGCTGCATGGTGAATCGAGTTGGTCACAACAGTAATATTCTTATTGACCAATTCATGGATCAAAAAAGCAGTTGTTGTTCCAGCATCGATAAAGATGACATCTTTTTCTTTAATGAGAGAGGCTGCTTTCTGAGCCAGCAACTTCTTTTCTTGAAGGTTTTTGACAGATTTTTCTTGAATGGTTTCTTCTTCCTGCAAGGAATGGGGCAATTCTGCTCCACCATGCACGCGACGAAGCTTGTTTTCCGCTTCCAACTCATCCAAGTCTCTTCGAACCGTTGATTCTGAGGTCTCTAGCAAACTAACTAATTTTTCTAGAGAAACTACATGATGTTGATTTAACTCCTCTAAAATCAGTTGTTTCCGCTCTGTTTTTAACACCGAACCACCTCCTGTTATCGTTTACACTATTCATTCTATCATACTTCTTTTTAAAGTCAAGCATTTTATATCATTTTCTTTCAAAATCTATCATTTTTCTTATTTCCAGAATTTCTATTGCAAGATAAGTGGCTTTATGGTAGACTATTTGAGTAAGTATTGGAAGATTACTCAAGAGGCTTAAGAGGCCGTGTTGGAAACGCGGTAGGCGTGTAACAGCGTGCGTGGGTTCGAATCCCATGTCTTCCGTAGAAAAGAAAAATTATTTCTAGGATGCAACAAATGTTGTATCCTTTTTTCTATCCCTTTTTCGCAAAAGAATACCAAGGAATACCAAACTCAAAAATAAAAAACGTTGATTTAACAACGTTTTACCAAGGAATGCAAAAGAATGCAAAGGAATAATGGAGCCGGTGGGAGTCGAACCCACGTCCAAACACCTGCCAACATATTTGTCTACAACCATAGGTTATGTATTAGTTTAACAGTCCCTCGACACATAACTCAAGCCTAGAAACTGCGAGTCTATCAATCTCTTATCAAGCCGCTAGACAAGACTTGATCGTATCTCGCTAATAATAAGACCTGTCATTGAACACGAGCAATCCAAATCGGGTCACGCCTGCTGGTTTTTAGGCAGCTAGAGCGTAAGAAGTGTTATTTTTTGCAGTTATATTTAACTGAGCGTTTACGTCGCCACACGAGTCGCAAAATATGCCTCATAATGCCTGTCGAATCCGTAACGACCCCAAAAGACAATAAAACCATTATACCTTATCTAACACAAAAATGCAAAAAGGAAATCAACTAACTACAAAAGATAGTCTTTCAAAGCTTTGGTCAAAACTTGATAACCAGTAACACTGAGGTGCAACCCATCAGTTGTATAATCTTTTTTGAGTTGGCCTACCTGATCTGTCAAACTATCAAAAACTGGCACAAATTCTACCTGCATATAGGCAGAAGCAAGCTCTTGATAGGCTTGATTCCATTTCTGAATTTTTTCATTCGTGCGGATATAGACTGTCTGCTTGTACTCCTCTCCCTCATTAACTGGCAAAATAGAAAGCAATTTAATCTCTGCCAGTGGATAATCGCGAGCAATGGATTGAATGATCGCTTCGAGATTATTGAGAGCCTCATTCGAAGGCACATCCTTTCCGATATCATTTGTCCCAATCAGAAGGAAAATTTTATCTACCGCCCCACCATATAGATGAGCATCCAGATTCTCTAACAACAACCCTGTTTGGTATCCTCGAATTCCTCGATTAACAATAGTCTTTTCAGTCCCAAACAACTCCTGTAGAGGATAATACTCAACAATGGAATCCCCAATGAAAAGAATATCGGGCTCTACAACTGAAACTTGATTTAAGTGACGGTACTTGGTTTGAATTTTTTCTTGTTCCTTTAGGAGCCAATTTTCTAATAACTGTACTGCCACTTCATTCTCCTTTTTCTAACCAGTTTTCCAAGACTTGATAAACTCCTCCTTGGCTGTTAGCTGGCGCTAGAGCCGTCGCAACAGCTTTTGCTTTGTCATCAGCATTTTCCATCGCATAGGCAATTCCAGCCATTTCAAGCATTTCAACATCATTTTCACTGTCACCAAAAGCCATGATTTCTTGGGGGTTCAAGTCCCAGCGCTTGAGTAATTCTTCCAAGCCCCATGCTTTATGAATCCCAGCTTGAAGGATATCAATGCAACCATAGCCACTTGATACAGCCCGAACACGACCATCAAAGAGGTCATTGATTTCTTCCAAGACCGAACTCAAACGTTCCTCACCAACAACCATACTCATCTTGAGCACACCACCAAAGAGGTCAGAGGTTAATTCATCCACAAACTGCATCCGTCGGTAGAATTTTTCAATCATTTCTGGAGTCATAAAACTTTCAAGGTCTGTAAAAATAGTACCTTCCTTGACGAAACCACCCTTCATCCCCGTTACAACAAACTGGTCCTGACACGCTCGATCCTTGAAATGAGCCAAAGCCTTATCGACAATGGCATCATCCCAAGTCTGAGCCTGAATCAGTTCATTGTTTTCAAAAATACGAGCACCGTTTGCAACAACCAGAACCACTCGATTGACCAAGTGCTCCAGTAGTTGCCTCATGCGGTGAATTTCATTGCCCGTCGCGATGACAAAACGAATACCCCTTTGATCCAACTGATCTAAAATCTTTTCCAAGCGTGGAAGATCAAGCTGGCCTCTTGCATCCAGCAAGGTCCCATCCATATCTGTCGCAATTACCTTAATCGTCATTTACTTTCCTCTGAATTCAAGCTAATCCCACTTCAATCCCACATGTTCGTTCATTTCTTTATAGGCTGTATCAATTCGCTCCTTAGTCGCTTCATCTAACTGGTCACGATGACTACCACCCTCGATAAAATCTTCTAAGATATAAGTTTGGTAAAGGAAGAGTGGATAACCTTCTGGAGAATAGGTTCCTTTTGGTGTACGGTTTACCCAAGAAGGATGCGCTTTAGCAGTTTCGATTGTCGTCTTGCCATCCTTTTTCTTAATGGTCACATCCATAAGAACACCACGCTCTGTCCACTTAGCATTCTCTTCATCTTGCATGGTTTCAATTCGTTGATTGGAAATGAAGTTCCCCATTGAATAGATAATGAGTTTCTTGTCCCCATCTTTTTCAACCGTTTCAGATGGTTCAACTACGTGAGGGTGCCCTCCAAAGATTATATCCGCTCCCCAATCGATCATCTTGTGATAAAGAGCCTTTTGTTCTTCAGTTGGTTCCAAGCGATACTCCACACCCATCTGAGGCATGATAATGGTGATATCCGCTTCCTTCTCTGCCCGTTCAATTTCAGCCTTCATCTTGTCTTCATTTAGGTCTGAAAGATAGCGGTGATAGTCTTCTTGAGAAATACTTTGCTCAATTCCATTAAAACCATAAGAATAGGCCAAAAGTGCAACCTTGATACCGTTCACTTCCTTGATAACCAGTGGAGCTTGATCACGGGACTCATGTGTATACACTCCAATAGGTGTCATTCCTGCCTTCTCAATAGCATCTGCTGTTGAAACCACACCTTCTATTTGGGAATCTAGGATATGGTTATGCGCCAAGTCTAGCACTTGATAACCGGCATCCTTGATGGCATCCATAACTGCGCCAGGTGCATTAAAGAGAGGATAACCTGCCAAATAATGGTCCTTGTTAACAGTACCTTCAAAATCACCTATAATCAAGTCTGCTTGTTTGAGCCATGGTTTCACATAATCAAAATTTTCATGAAAATCATAGGCTCCATCTTCTTTTAAAGCAGAACGATAGATGGGAATATGATAGAGGAGGTCCCCGTTTGCCATAATTCTAGCAGTTTTTTCCTCTTCCTTATCTTTAGCATTTTGACTGGTCTTATTAGCTTCTTGAGAAATGGCATCCTTTTTTTGACTGGTCAAGGGGATTCCTTGGAAACTTTCAAACAACAAGACCAAGCCCATTGATAAAGCAACTGCTAGCAAAAGTATCGCCACAAATCCCTTATTACTCCACTTGCGATAACTCCTAAAAAAGTTTACAAACCCCCTCATAAAACGAAAAACTGGTACACGTTTATGTCTATCTTGTCTTCTTTGCATCTTCATTCTCCCTACTTTCTAATGCAAGCCTTTTCTTTTTATTATATCACAGATAAGTATTTCTTTCACAATTGAATCGAACCTACAAGGCATTTTCTATAAAAGCTCGATACCGTAATGCTTTCAATCCTTATCATTTTGTGATATCATGTAGAAGTAATGAAAGGAGAGAAAATGTCTGCAATAGAACGTATTACAAAAGCTGCTCACTTAATTGATATGAACGATATTATCCGTGAAGGGAATCCTACTCTACGCGCGGTTGCTGAGGAAGTTACTTTCCCCTTGTCTGACCAGGAAATCATCCTTGGAGAAAAGATGATGCAATTCCTTAAACATTCCCAAGATCCTGTAATGGCTGAAAAAATGGGACTCCGCGGTGGGGTTGGACTTGCTGCCCCTCAATTAGATATCTCAAAACGTATTATCGCTGTTTTGGTGCCAAACATTGTCGAAGAAGGCGAAACTCCAGAGGAAGCTTACGACTTGAAAGCTATTATGTACAATCCAAAAATCGTCTCTCACTCTGTTCAAGACGCTGCTCTTGGCGAAGGAGAAGGTTGCCTATCTGTTGACCGCAACGTGCCTGGCTATGTTGTTCGCCATGCCCGCGTTACAGTTGACTACTTTGACAAAGATGGAGAAAAGCACCGTATCAAGCTCAAAGGCTACAACTCCATCGTTGTTCAGCATGAAATTGACCACATTAACGGAATCATGTTTTACGATCGTATCAATGAAAAAGACCCATTTGCAGTTAAAGATGGTTTACTAATTCTAGAATAAATAAAATCCCGTTGCAAGACGGGGTTTTGTGTTATAATAGAGGCATGAAAACAAATGATATTGTCTATGGCGTCCACGCCGTTACCGAAGCCCTCCTTGCAAACACTGGAAACAAACTCTACCTCCAAGAAGATCTCCGAGGTAAGAATGTTGAGAAAGTCAAAGAACTGGCTACAGAAAAGAAGGTGTCCATTTCTTGGACTTCAAAAAAATCTCTCTCTGAGATGACCGAAGGTGCTGTTCACCAAGGTTTTGTTCTACGAGTGTCCGAATTTGCCTATACCGAGCTGGATCACATCCTTGCCAAAACACGCCAAGAAGAAAATCCACTTCTATTGATTCTGGATGGGTTAACTGACCCTCATAATCTAGGTTCCATCTTGAGAACAGCTGATGCGACCAACGTTTCAGGTGTCATCATTCCCAAGCACCGTGCTGTCGGAGTTACTCCTGCCGTTGCCAAAACGGCCACAGGTGCTATTGAACACGTTCCAATTGCCCGAGTGACTAATCTGAGCCAAACTCTAGATAAACTCAAGGATGAAGGTTTCTGGACCTTTGGAACGGATATGAACGGTACTCCTTGCCACAAGTGGAATACAAAAGGGAAAATCGCCCTCATCATCGGAAATGAAGGAAAAGGCATCTCTAGCAACATTAAAAAACAGGTCGATGAAATGATTACCATTCCGATGAATGGGCATGTTCAAAGTCTCAATGCCAGCGTTGCTGCAGCCATTCTCATGTACGAAGTTTTTCGAAATAGACTATAAAAAAGTTTCCAGTCATCTGATTGGAAACTTTTTTATGATTAACTATGTTCAGTGATAAACTTGTAAGCTTCTTGACCAGCGATAGCTCCATCTCCAACTGCCGTTGTCACTTGGCGAAGATCTTTCTGGCGAACATCTCCAACTGCAAAGATACCGTCAACTGCAGTTTTCATGTGGTTATCTGTCACAATCCAACCAGCCTGATCTTGGATATTCAATTCTTTAACAAAATCGCTAAGAGGGTCCAATCCAACATAGATAAAGACGCCACCGAAGGCTTGTTCTGTCACTTGACCTGTTTTCACATTTTCAAATACGACAGATTCTACTCGGTTTTCACCCTTGATTTCCTTCACTACAGAATCCCAGATAAAGCTGACTTTCTCATTCGCAAAGGCGCGGTCTTGTAACACTTTTTGTGCACGAAGCTGATCACGACGGTGAACAATGGTAACAGTCTTAGCAAAACGAGTCAAGAAGAGGGCTTCTTCAACAGCTGAATCTCCACCACCAACTACCAACAAATCTTGGTCACGGAAGAAAGCACCATCACACACAGCACAGTAAGAAACACCACGACTGTTCAGTTCTTCTTCTCCAGGTACTCCCAAAGGACGGTGTTTAGAACCAGTCGCTACGATAACTGTACGTGTTTCATATGTTTGGTCATCGGTCATCACTGTTTTAAAATCACCATGGTCTTGGACATTCTCAACATAACCATAAATGTGCTCAACACCAAGATTTTCAAGCGGTTCAAACATCTTTTCTGCCAATTCTGGCCCACTAATATTAGCATATCCAGGGTAATTTTCAATATCAGATGTATTATTCATCTGACCACCTGGCAGACCACCTTCAATCAAGGCTACTTTGAGATTGCTTCGAGCAGCATACAAGGCTGCAGTCATCCCTGCAGGTCCAGCACCGATAATAATAGTATCGTACATATAGATTCCTTCTTTCTTGTTGTAACTATCTTTATTCTAACTCTTTCTTGTCAATCAAGCAAGGATTATGCCTTGAAAACAAGAATTAAACTCATAACCGCAAAGGATAATACTGGAACAACCAAGACTCCAATCATAATCATATCATAGAGATGGGCTTGACGAGCCTTGGCTGTCTTATCAGCTCCCGACATGGCTCTCAGTCCAATCCAAATTCCTAAAAAAATAAGGACGAGGATGGTGGTCAAGATCAAACTCTCGAAATATAAAGAAAATAGTTGCAGTAGCATGATTTCTCTCATTTCTATCTTTTTTAAAGAGTAAACTCAGCTAGTCCAGCTAACTGAGTTTTTCTTTATCTATTATATCAAATATAAGTCCGTTTGTAACTAGCGAAGAATTCTTTTGTTCGCTCTTCTTTAGGATGGTGGATAATCTCATCCGGTGTTCCAGACTCAATGATTTTCCCCTTATCTAGGAAGAGAATCTTATCCGCAACTTGAGCTACAAAGGACATGTCATGACTAACCAAAATCATGGTTTGACCTGACTTAGCAGCATCTGCAATAGACTTTTCTACTTCGCCGACCAATTCTGGATCAAGGGCTGAAGTTGGTTCGTCTAAGAGCAAGACATCTGGTTTCATCGCAAGTGCACGCGCTAGGGCAACCCGTTGCTTCTGTCCACCTGATAAATGGCGAGGATAATGGTTTTCACGGTCTGAAAGCCCAACCTTAGCCAACTCTTCCTTGGCAATCTTGGTTGCTTCTTGGTCGGATAATTTCTTGACAACAACCAAGCCTTCTTTCACATTATCAAGTGCTGTTCGGCGTTCAAACAAATTAAACTGTTGGAAAACCATAGACAACTTACGGCGTAGGGCAAGGATTTCTTCTTGAGTGATTTTAGAAAAATCAACTGAGAAATCATCAATCTGAATAGAGCCACTGTCAGGTGTTTCAAGATAATTGAGACTACGAAGGAAGGTTGATTTTCCAGCTCCTGAAGAACCAATCAAGGCTACAACTTCCCCTTTTTGAATATCCAAGTTCAGATGATCCAAGACAGTCTGTCCTGAAAAGGATTTGCTTAAATTCGAAATCTTAATCATTAACGAAGGTCTCCTTTCACATCTGTTTGCACTGTATCGGGTGCAGAAATAGCCATTTTTCTCTCGATGAAACGACCAAGGCTTTCAATTCCGATATTGACTACCCAATAAACAAGGGCAACGGAGATAAAGCGTTCAAAGTAGCGGTAATCAGCTCCACCCAAAATCTGAGCTTGGGCAAAGACTTCCACAACACCCGCACTAAAGGCTAGAGAAGTTCCTTTGGTCAAGCCGATTAGGGAATTGATTAAGGTTGGAGTCGCCACAACGGCCGCATTTGGAATAATCACGCGACGATAAACTTGCGCTCGGGTCATCCCCAGACTGCGTGCCGCCTCAATCTCACCAGGATTGACTGAGAGAATGGCTGCACGAATGGTTTCACTAGCATAAGCTGCTTCATTAAAGGCAAAGGCGACAATTGCAAAAGCAGCGGCTGGAATCGCATTGATATTGAAACCAGTTCCCCATTGCTGATTGAGAGCTTTCAAAGCCAAAGGAATTCCGTAGTAGGTCAACATGAGTTGCACCAAAATCGGTGTCCCTTTTAAGAAGCTAACAAAGAAGGCCTGCAAGGGGTATAAAATTTTGACACGATTGATCTTCACAATGGCAAAAAGAAGCGCCAAAACCAAGCCAAAAAGAGCACCACCAATGGTCAACATAATCGTTATTGGAAGTTGTTGGACAATTCTCGGGATTCCATCAAAGACCGAACGCAAGCTAAAAAGCTTGCCATCCGGAATCAATTGCATCAAGTTTTGGTACCAATCTGATGCTAAAATCGTTGTAACATTCATAAAAACATCCTCTCCTGATAATGATTCATTCTACCATACTTCTGCCGTCAATGAAATTATTTGCTACGGTCAGATACAGACTTTGTCTACCTACTAGTTTATCATACTTTGAAACAGGGAGGTTATATATTTTATCTATCAAAGAGATAGATAAAAACTATTTCAGTCCCAATTCTTCGTAAGATTTCCGATAACCGATTTGCTTAACAGTTCCATTCTCCACTAGAATCGGTCGTTTTAACAACATTCCGTCGCTTGCGAGCAATTGAGCTGCTTCTTGGTTTGACAGACTTCCTACCTTATCTTTCAGCCCTAGTTCCCGGTATTTGATTCCACTAGTGTTGAAAAATTGCTTCAACTCAAAACCTGAGGTTTCTAGCCAAATTAAAATGACTTCTTGACTTGGTGTTTCTTCCACGATATGAACAGCTTTGTAGTCCACACCGAGTTGGTTTAATTCTTGTTTTGCTTTTTTACAAGTTGAACATTTTGGGTATTCGATAAATTCTAACATGTGTTTCACTTTCTATTTTATATCTTTAAAATCTGTGCCTTCATGCTCCAGAAGCCATGCTTTCTTTTCCACTCCTGCAGCATAACCTGTCAAACGCTTGCCTGCTCCCAGCACACGATGACAAGGGACAAGGATGGACCAAGGATTACGTCCTACCGCTCCACCAATTGCTTGAGCAGAATCCACTTGCAGCTCTTGGGCTATTTGTCCATAGGTCACTGTCTGACCATAAGGAATTCTCTGTAAATAGGACCAAACTCTCTTTTCAAAATCCGTTCCGATTGGAGCCAATGGCAAGTTGGATAAATCCTGAGACTTGCCTTTAAAATAATCATCTAAGCAAGCAATAACTGGGTCTAAAATAGGATGGCTACCAACTTCTTCTATCATTTCATCTACTAGTCCTCTCTCAAAATGCTTCTGGTCCTGCACCCAAATGCCATACAGATAATGATCATCAGCTACGAGAGAAAGGGAGCCAATTGGTGAAGAGTAGAGCATTTTTGCATACTTCTTTTGCATTATTTCTTTAATTTTTGATAGGCCAAGCGTTCACCATCTACTGGCACCTTACCAACCTGTTTAAAACCGAGTTTTTCAAAAATATGTTGCATGGCCTTGTTTTCAGCATGCGTATCTGAACGAAAATCAAGATAGTCAAAACCTTCAATCAAGCCCTCTAAGAAGGTTTGAGCGACTCCCTGTCCCTGCACATCTGCTGCCACAGCAATACGGTGAAAGACTAGGTACTCTGACTCCCCAGCTTGCCAGTTTCCTTCATAAATGGCTTCATAGGCCACCTCTGGACTCTTGGTCACAGCAGCATAGGCTAGTAGTTCTCCCTCTTCCAAGGCTACATAGGCTTGACCCGAGATAATATCATCGATAATAATGTCTGTATTTGGATAGCCATTTTGCCACTGGTCACTACCGGCATCTGCTAAACATTTTTTAGCATCCTCCATCACCTGCATGATGGCATCTACTTCATTTGGAAAAGCTAAACGAATCTCCATCTTTTCTCCTCATTTCTGACTAGTTTCTCCCATCATAGCATAATTTAAGCCTTTTCACAAGCAGTTAAAACTTGACTTTCTGTTTTTGTTATTTTATAATCTAGTTATTAAAACTAGATAAAAAGGAGTTGGAAATGAAAACCACCTTTTCCTACCCTAAATGGGCAGAAATTCCAAACATCGACCTCTATTTGGACCAAGTTTTACTCTATGTCAATCAGGTCTGTGCCCCTATCTCTCCTGATAAAGACAAGGGCCTAACAGCATCCATGGTCAATAACTATGTCAAACATGGTTATCTGACAAAGCCTGACAAGAAAAAATACCAACGCCAACAGATTGCCCGTTTGATTGCTATCACAACCCTCAAGTCTGTATTCTCTATTCAAGAAATAGCCCAGACACTGAATACTCTACAAAGTCAAGTCAGTTCAGAGAAACTCTACGATGCCTTTGTGGACTATATGAACCAAGGAATGGACCCAGCTAACCCTATTATCCAAAGTAGCTGTCAAACCGTTAAACTCTATCATCAAACTCTAGCCTTAATCCATCATACTGAAGAGGAGGAAATCTAATGAATATTAGTCTTAAACTCAGCAAACAACTTAGCTTTGGAGAGGAGATTGCTAATAGTGTGACCCATGCCGTAGGTGCAGTCATCATGCTCATCTTACTGCCTATTTCATCAACCTATAGTTATGAGACACACGGATTTTTATCCTCTATCGGCGTTTCCATTTTCGTTATTAGTCTCTTTCTCATGTTTCTATCATCCACCATTTATCACTCTATGGCCTATGGTTCGACCCATAAATATGTCTTGAGAATCATTGATCATTCTATGATTTATGTTGCTATTGCAGGCTCATACACGCCCGTCGTCTTGACCTTAATGAATAACTGGTTTGGCTATCTGATTATTGCCATCCAATGGGGAACAACCTTCTTTGGTATTCTCTATAAAATCTTTGCTAAAAAAGTCAATGAGAAATTTAGCCTTGCTCTTTACCTGATTATGGGCTGGTTGGTTCTAGCTATCATTCCAGCCATTATCAGTCAAACAACGCCAATTTTCTGGAGTCTCATGGTAACTGGCGGACTCTGTTATACAGTTGGGGCTGGATTTTACGCCAAGAAAAAACCTTATTTCCACATGATTTGGCATCTCTTTATCCTAACCGCATCTGCCCTCCAATACATCGCCATTGTTTATTACATGTAAAAAAGTTGAGAAACTCAGTCTCAACTTTTTTCTTTACACATATTGATAAAGTACTGGTGCAAGCGCACATCATCAGTCAATTCCGGATGAAAGGAAGTTACCAACATATTGTTTTCTTGGGCTGCAACGATTTGATTGTCAACTGTTGCTAGAATTTCTACATCTTCTCCAACACTACTGATAATCGGACCTCGAATAAAAGTCATTGGAATCTGACCGACTCCCTTACATTCTGCTTCCGTGTAGAAACTTCCTAATTGGCGTCCATAGGCATTGCGCTCGACCACCATATCCATAGTTCCTAGATGACTCTCTTCCTGAGAAGTAATTTCCCTAGCTAAGAGAATCAAGCCTGCGCAAGTACCAAAAACGGGAAGTCCAGAAAGTATGGTTTCTCGAATGGGAATCAGCATGTCCTGCTCACGTAAGAGCTTGCCCATGGTTGTAGACTCACCTCCAGGTAATATCAAACCCGACAAGTCACTCTGATGTTGCTGAAAATCCTCTAAATTTCTGATTTCAACACTCTCGACACCTAATCGATATAGCACTTTTGCATGTTCTGCAAAGGCACCTTGCAAGGCTAATATTCCGATTTTCATCTATTTTCCTCGCTCAGCCATGAGGATTTGGATCTCATTTTCATTAATACCCACCATGGCTTCTCCTAAATCTTCAGAGATTTGAGCTAGGATTTGAGGATTTCTGAAGTTAGTCACAGCTTTGACAATGGCACTCGCTCGTTTAACAGGATCTCCTGACTTAAAAATACCTGAACCGACAAAAACACCCTCTGCCCCTAATTGCATCATCAGCGCAGCATCTGCTGGCGTTGCAACGCCTCCAGCTGCAAAGTTTACAACCGGCAATTTTCCATGTTCATGGACATACTGAACCAATTCAATAGGGACTTGCAAGTCTTTGGCAGCAACATAAAGTTCGTCCTCACGTAGGTTTTGAATTCGGCGAATTTCCTGATTCATCATACGCATATGACGAACAGCTTGGACGATATCCCCCGTACCCGGTTCTCCTTTGGTACGAATCATAGAAGCACCTTCAGCGATACGACGCAAGGCTTCACCCAAGTCCTTAGCCCCACAGACAAAAGGAACTTGGAATTCTTTCTTGTCCACATGGAAACGGTCGTCAGCTGGAGATAAAACCTCACTCTCATCGATATAGTCAATTTCAATAGCCTCTAAAATCTGAGCCTCAACAAAATGCCCGATTCTGACCTTGGCCATTACTGGAATGCTAACCGCTTCTTGGATTTCCTTAATCATCTTTGGATCACTCATACGGGAAACCCCACCAGCTGCACGAATATCAGCCGGAATCCGCTCCAAGGCCATCACAGCTGCCGCACCAGCAGCTTCTGCAATACGGGCCTGTTCAGGATTCTGAACGTCCATGATGACCCCACCCTTGAGCATCTGCGCCAAGTTTTTATTTAGTTCATAACGATTTTCAGTCATATATTTTATCCTCATCATTTGTATTGGTAGCTACCATTTCATTTTAAGTTAGATTAGAATGAATCACAAGATAAAAAAAATGTAATTGTATGGGTACACATTGATTAAAAAAATATCTGACCTTAGCTTAAGGCCAGATAGCTCATTCATTTTTATTTTTCAGCTGTAAGTGCAGCCATTGTGATGTAGTTGTATGGTTTGTTGAAGTGTGGCAAGAAGAATAGGTCTGTCAAAGCCAATTTATCAATTGTTACATGCTCTTGGATAGCAAGTGAGAACATGTGGATTCCCATGCTGATTGCAGAATCGTGTGAAACCATTTGTGCACCAAGAATTTCACGGCTATCTTTGTCAAAGACAATCTTAATGGCTACTTCATGGTTATCATGTTTCATGAATTCTGGTTTTTGAAGATCGTTAAAGCCTGTTTCAATTGCATTGTAGCCAGCAGCTTTAGCTTTTTCAAGAGTCAAACCAGTTGAAACCATGTGAAGACCGTAGATTGAGATACCGTTTGATCCTTGAACACCGATTCCTTCCAATTCATGTCCACATGCGTTATATGCACCAACGATACCAGTACGAACAGCGTTTGAAGCAAGAGCGATGTAGCTAGTGTCTTTACGAGCGTTGTCATAGACAGTCGCACAGTCACCAACGGCAAATACACCTGGGAGTGATGTTTCTTGTTTCTTGTCCACAAGGAAGGCACCGTTGCGGAAGAGTTCAATCTTACCATCAGCAAGTGCTGTGTTTGGACGGAAACCAACTGCAAGAACAACCATATCCACGTCAAAGCTTTCTTTGTCAGTAATCAAGCGTTCAACTTTACCGTCACCCTCGATTGCTTTAACAGTTTGACCAAGCGCCAAGCGGATGTTGTGGTCTTCCAAGTTCTTCGCCATCATTTGTGTGAAGTCTTTGTCATAGTAACCGTTCAAGACAGTATCAACGATATCAACAAGGATAACTTCTTTTCCAAGACGTTCAAAGGCTTCAGCAAGTTCAACACCGATATAACCACCACCAACTACAGCGATACGGTCAAGGTGTTGGCTCTTATCAGCAAGTTTATTGATAACTTCTTCAGCATTTTGGTACAATTTCACGAATTGTACATTTTCAAGAGTTGCTTTAAATTCGCGGTTCCCTTTAACAATTTCAACACCTTCGATTGGTGGCAAGATTGGTGTAGAACCTGTAGCGAAAATCAATTTATCGTATGATTCTTTGTGCTCTTTCCCTTCAACTTCTGCTGTAACTACTTTGTTATCATAGTCGATTGAAAGAACTGGTGAATTCATGTATACCTTAGCACCTTTAGCTTCCAATTTTTCTTTATCAGAATAGAACAAGCCTTCAGCACCGTCAATTTGTTCACCAATCCAAAGAGCCATTCCACATCCTAGGAAAGAGATGTTAGAGTTCTGGTCAAATACAACGATTTCGTTCTCATTTCCAAAATTATCCAACATAGTATTAATACATGCTGTACCAGCGTGGTTAGCACCAACTACAACGATTTTACTCATAGAAAAATTCCTACCTTCAATTTTAAATTTACCTTTCTAGTATAACATTTACTGTTAGCGTTTACAAGAGTTTAGCTAATTTTCCCGTTTTTTTTGTAAAAAAATGTAAATAATCTGTATTTTATCAGTCTTTCTTACAATTACTCTTTATTTTCTGAGCATATTTCTTGACAAGTTTACAAATTTTATTTGTGAAAACGCTGACTTTATGGTATGCTAGTATCATGAAAAGAAAATGTAAGGGGTTAAATTTAATATAAATTTACTATATTTCAGTCTTCTTTTCATAAAAGAAAGGAGTTGGTAGCTTGCCTCTTAGTTCACATTCCGAACGGCTAATGGGGACTACTATCACTATTTCATTAGTAGATGAGCGAGCCGATAGCTTGATCCAGAAATCCTTTGATTTACTCAGAGAGCTCGAATACCGCTTCAATGCCAATAGCCAAGAATCTGAGTTGATGGAAATCAATCATCAAGCTGGAATAGCCCCCGTCAAGGTTCATTCAGACCTGTTCGAACTGATTTCACTTGGATTAGAGCATAGCCTCGCGCCATCTAGCCATCTCAATATCAGCATTGGTCCCTTGATTCAAACCTGGCGTATCGGTTTTTCAGATGCCAAAGTTGCCCAGCCTCAAGAAATCGAATCAATTCTCCCTTTAATCAATCCTCATTATATCGAGTTAGATTCTTCTACTTCTACTGTGTTTCTAAAACAGAAAGGAATGAAGATAGACCTAGGTTGTTTAGCCAAGGGTTATAGTGCGGATAAAGTTGCTCAATTTCTGAGAAAAGAGGGAGTGACATCTGCCTTGATCAATCTGGGAGGGAATATCCTGACTATTGGAAAAAATCAGGCAAGAGGGGATCAGCCTTGGCAAATTGGGATTCAAGACCCAGCCAATCCGAGGGGAAATCACTTAATGACCATCCCTGTTGTCAATAAATCTGTCGTGACTTCAGGCATTTATGAACGTCACCTGACTGTCGATGGAAAAGATTACCATCATATTTTTGACAGCCAAACAGGTTATCCTGTTGAAACGGAACTAGCGAGTCTAACAATCATCTCTGATAAATCAGTTGATGGTGAAATCTGGACAACTCGTCTATTTGGAGAAAGACCTGCTTCTATCCTCTGGCAAGTCGAAAGTTTGGAGGGCATCGAAGCTATCCTCATCGATAAGGAAGGCCACCTAAGCTGTTCTTCAGGAATTCCTACTCTATAGAAACAAATGTTTCAATGGAGTTTTAAAATTGTATTATGTAAAAAGAGAAAGGAAATCTCATGTTAAAACTTATTGCTATTGTTGGAACAAATTCAAAACGTTCTACAAACCGCCAATTGCTTCAATACATGCAAAAACACTTTGCTGAAAAAGCTGAAATTGAACTTGTTGAAATTAAAGACATTCCTGTCTTCAACAAACCAGCTGACAAGCAAGTACCTGCTGAAATTCTGGAAATTGCTGCTAAAATTGAAGAGGCAGATGGTGTTATTATCGGTACTCCTGAGTATGACCACTCTATTCCAGCTGTTTTGATGAGCGCTCTTGCTTGGTTGTCATATGGTATTTACCCACTTTTGAACAAACCAATCATGATTACAGGTGCTTCTTACGGTACACTTGGTTCATCACGCGCCCAATTACAACTTCGTCAAATCTTAAACGCACCAGAAATTAAAGCAAGTGTACTGCCTGATGAATTCTTGCTTTCACACTCTCTTCAAGCCTTTAACCCAAGTGGCGACTTGGTTGACCTTGATGTTATTAAAAAACTGGATGCCACTTTTGACGACTTCCGTATCTTTGTAAAAATTACAGAAAAATTGCGCAATGCACAAGCACTACTTCGCAAAGATGCTGAAGACTTTGACTGGGAAAATTTGTAAGATAGGAGACCATAAAGAATGAAATTTGTTGGACTTGTAGGATCAAACTACGATCAATCATATAACCGTAAACTCTTGGAATTCATCCGTCGTCACTTCAAACTCAAATTTGAATTAGAAGTTCTTGAAATTGACGAAGTTCCAATGTTCAACCAAGACGAAAAATGGGATGAAAGTTTCCAGTTGCGTCTCTTGTATAACAGAATTACTCGTGCTGATGGTGTTATCATCGCTACTCCTGAGCACAACCACACAATCTCAGCTTCCCTAAAATCTGTTCTTGAATGGCTTTCATACGAAGTTCATCCATTTGAAAACAAGCCAGTCATGATTGTGGGTGCATCTTACTACGACCAAGGTACTTCTCGTGCCCAAGTTCACCTTCGTAAGATTCTTGACGCTCCAGGTGTTAATGCCTACACACTTCCAGGTAACGAATTCCTTCTTGGTAAAGCCAAAGAAGCATTTGACGCAGAGGGCAATATCACAAATGAAGGAACTATTAATTTCCTTGAAACATGCTTGGACAACTTTGTAAAATATGTGGGAGTCGTTTCAAAATTGAAAAAACCAAAACCAATTGAACCAGAAGATTTATATTGTACAAATTCAATTGCAACTACCATTCAAGGTGTTGACCCTGATGATCCTGAATGGGTAGAAAAAGCAGCTGAACTTGTTGGAGCTGTTTCAGGAGATACTTACGTTAAATTAGACCACGGTATCTTAACAGTTAACCAAATTGATATGTTCTTGAAAGCAATGCCATTTGAATTGACATTTGCAGACGATAATAACCAATTCTTGTACTTTAATGACGCACACCAAGATCCAAATACAATGTTTGGTAAACGTGTACGTGCTCAATCAGGAAACCGTTTAGGAACTGTACACGGTTCATTGCCAGATTCTAGAATGAAAAACGTTGAATGGGTTGTTGGCGTATTGCGTAACGGGGACCAAGAATATGTCCGTACAATTGTGCCAGGAACACCAGAAGGCGTTATAAATACCCACAATTACCAAGCAATGTACTATCCAGATGGTTCATATGCTGGAATCAATGAAATCATCTTTAATTTCCAACCATGGCTTGACTGGTACCTCAATACGACTGGTCAACGTCTAGTTGGTGGAAATGCTGCAGCTCCTTCTGGAGGCCACGGTGGTGCAGACGCTACATCTGGCGCTTCTGATGCAGGTGATGCTGGAGGTCACGGTGGTGGCGCAGACGCTACATCTGGCGCAAGCAACTAATAACAGTTTTAGGAACCATTTTGGTTCCTTTTTTAGTGACAAAAGACTAGCAGTTTGTGTCTGCTAGTCTTTTGATTATTATTTTATCTATCCTTGTTAAAAGAAAGAATAGTGCTTATGAATTTGGATCATCGAGACTACGGCCATGTAACCCTTTTTCACGTTGTACTTGGCGTAGTTTTTCTGGTGTAACATCGTTTCCTTCTTCGTCCACGATTTTAATTCCTTCAATGTGGTGACGAACAGTGCGACGATAACCTTCGATATACTCCTCACGTAGTTTGGCTTGTTCTACTTTTTCTTCCGGTGTCAAGCCTTCTGCTTTTTTCTTTTTAGCTAGCTCGTTGATACGAGCAATTTTTTTCGGATCCATTTCTTCTCCTTTGTGATAAGATAAAGTCCGTTTATCAAACTTTATTTAGTGTTAATTTGGTTAAAACGAGCAAGTTTGGATGCTTTTTGAGTTAATTGCGACAAGATTGCCAAACGATTTTGACGGACTGCCTCGTCTTCAGCCATAACCATGGTATTCTCAAAGAATGCATCAATGACTGGGCTAAGAGCAAAGAGCTGTTTCAATTGTTGACTTGCAGTCCCTGACAAAACAAGTGATTCTACAGCTTCTGCCAAGGCTTTCTCTTCTTCATTCTCAAATAGTGACGAATCAACTGTAGCAACTCCTTCTGCCTTCTCAGCCAAGTTAAAGGCACGAGAAAGTGATTCAACAGAAGGTTTAAAGTCTTCTTCCTTGCTTGCTTCTACAAGAGCGCTTGCTGCTTCCAACATATCTGCCACAACAAAGTTTGAACCTGCAAGAACTGCTTCCTTGATATCTTTTGGAGTAGAGCCCATCATCTTATCAACACGAGCCTTGATAAAGTCCATAACCTCTGCTTTATTTTCATAAGTCAAGCTGTCAAATGTCAAAGCATAAAGGCTATCAATCAACTCATCCATAGCAATGTGCCAACCAAAGGCATCCAAGATACGAACTACACCTTGGGTTGCACGACGAAGGGCATAAGGGTCATTAGAACCTGATGGAATCAAACCTACTGAGAAGAAACTCAAAATAGTGTCCAATTTATCTGCAATGGCAAGCACTGCACCGACCTTGCTCTCTGGAAGTTCTCCTTCAGCTGATGTAGGCATGTAGTGTTCACGAATAGCAGCTGCCACCGCTGGAGTTTCACCAGCAAGAAGGGCATATTTTTCACCCATAATTCCTTGGAGCTCGTCAAATTCACCAACCATACCTGTCAACAAGTCAAACTTGTAAATGGCTGCTGCACGGGCTAGGTCAATCGTTTCATCAGCTGACAAATCTGCTTTTTCTGCCAAGAGAATAGCAATCTGACCTGTACGAATCATGTGTTCACGAAGGGAACCAATTTTCTCATGGAAAGTCACATTGTTTAATTTTTCAACAAGGTCAGAAATAACTAATTTTTGGTCTTCACGCCAGAAGAATTCACCGTCTTCCAAGCGAGCTACCAAGACTTTTTCATTTCCTTTGATGACATTTTCCAAATGCTCTGCGTTTCCGTTACGAACTGAAATGAAGTTTGGCAAGAGTTTGCCGTTTTGATCACGAACAACAAAGTAACGTTGGTGTTCCTTCATCGAAGTCACCAAAACTTCTTCTGGAACTTCAAGGTATTTGGCATCAAAACTTCCCATAAAGGCAGTTGGGTATTCAACCAAGTTCAAGACTTCATTAAGCAAGTCAGCATCAATTTCGATGCGTACACCATGTTCAGCTTCTATTGATTTGATTTGGTCAATAATCATTTGCTCACGTTCACGTGGATCTGCGATTACAAACTGTGCACGAAGGTCTTCTTCATAGCTCAATGCTGACTGAATCTTAGTTTCTTGTCCCAAGAAACGATGACCACGGCTCACACGACCGCCCTTGATATCAAGGAAATCCAAGTCAAACTCTTCTTCATCTAAAAGAACAGTCAAAGTGTGAACAGGACGAATGTATTCAAAGCTATTTCCAGCCCAGTGCATGCTGACAGGGAAAGTCAATGACTTCAAGACATCTACAACACCAGGAACAATGGCTTCAACTGCTTGACCAACTTCTTCCTTGGTAACATAGACATATTCTTCACCCTTGATTTCACGGAATTCAATATCTTCAACCGTCAAGCCTTTTCCACGGACAAATCCTTGAGCTGCTTTGGTGAAGTTTCCATCACTATCCAAGGCAATTTTCTTTGCTGGACCCTTGAAATCTTCTGTCAAATCAGACTGTTTGTCTGCAAGACCTGTCACACGAACAGCCAAACGACGTGGTGTTGAGAAGGTTTGAATGGCTTCAAAAGACAAGCGGTTTTCCTTGAGGAAGGCTGCCATTTTTTCGCCTAGTTGTTTTTCACTTGGTGTGACAACATAGGCTGGTAATTCTTCAAGACCGAGTTCTACTAATAAGTTTTTTGTCATGTTTTTTCCTTTACATTTTCTTCAATCTTTTTTGATATGCACCTTAGGTACTGGGGACGTCGCTAACTAACTTTGTGAGTCTGTATGGAAATCTAATGCAAAATTGATCAAGATTTCCAACAGTCTCATCAAAGTGGATTTAGCTGACTGATTTTTGAACCTAAGGTTTCAAAAATCCCCACATAACAGTACGGCGGTGCATATCCCTCTAGCAAGTCTTCGACTTGCCTCTAACGATTTTAGAGCACAGTATTACTCACTATTCTGCGTCTTCTGCTAAGAGTTTAGCTCGTGTTGTTTCATCCAAAAGTGGGTAACCTAGGCGTTTTCGTTCTGCGACAAAGGTTTTGGCTACGACACGGGCCAAGTTACGGATACGTGCGATATAGCCTGCGCGCTCTGTTACAGATACGGCACCACGCGCGTCAAGCAGGTTAAAGGTGTGTGAACATTTGAGAACATAGTCATAGGCAGGGTGTACCAAGCCTTCTTCCAATGCACGACCAGCTTCTTTTTCAAACTTATCAAAGTTTTCTAGCAACATTTCTTGGTCTGAAATTTCAAACGAATATTTTGAATGCTCGTACTCAGGCTGGATAAAGATTTCTCCGTATTTTACACCATCAGCCCACTCAATATCATAGACAGAGTCTACTTCTTGAATGTAAGAAGCCAAACGTTCCAAACCATAAGTTACCTCAGCGGTAACGGGGCCAGTTGCCAATCCACCAACTTGTTGGAAATAAGTGAACTGAGTGATTTCCATCCCATCAAGCCAAACTTCCCATCCAAGACCAGCTGAACCAGTAGATGGATTTTCCCAGTTGTCCTCAACAAAACGAATATCATGTTCCAAAGGATTGATTCCCAATTTTTCTAAAGACTCAAGATAAAGTTCTTGGATATTTGACGGAGAAGGTTTCATAACCACTTGGAATTGGTGGTGTTGGTAAAGACGGTTAGGGTTTTCCCCGTAACGACCGTCAGCAGGACGACGTGATGGCTCTACATAAGCCGCATTCCATGGCTCAGGTCCAATAGCACGAAGGAAAGTGTAAGGACTCATTGTCCCCGCACCCTTTTCATTATCATAAGCCTGCATAAGCATACAACCTTGATCATTCCAAAATTGTTGCAAAGTAAGGATGATTTCCTGGAAAGTCAATTTTTTAGACATTATTTACTCCTTTTTCTATAAATGACTTGTGACACGAGTCTGCCTCGTCGATCATACGAGGCAAGACGAGTTAGTACTGCGTCTAGCTCAGGCACTCTAGTGCTGAGCGTGAGGCAATCCGACTGTAAGGAGGTCTCTGCCACTGACGCAGTGAAAAGTCAATTTTTTAGACATTGTTTACTCCTTTTTATAACTTCTTGTGACTTTGGATACAAAAAGAACCGTGTCTTTGCTCCTAAGTCTGTGACCTAGGGGCGTCAGAAACGCGGTTCCACCCTAATTTATTACTTCATTGTTTTTGAAAATACTACAGAAAGCGCCAGCTCTTTATTTTGCCCTACTTGGCTCCCACTATCCCAAGCTCGCTTGAAGAACGCCATAAGACTTTCTTTCCTGCAGACTATTATATCAAAAATTGGAACAATGTACAATTCTTTTTATGATTTTCTAGAAATCCATATCATCAACTCGTGGAGCACCAGACTGAACAGCAATTGTTTTTAAGGTTTCCCTTTCTTCATGACTCAATTCAATTCCAAAACAATCAAGATTAGCCTGAATACGAGACGCTGTGACAGATTTCGGAAGCGGTAAAAATCCTTCTGCTAAGCTCCATGCCAAGGCTATCTGAGCAACAGACTTTCCGTGATTTTCAGCTATTTCTTGCACTTGCTTGCTATCAAACAGTTCTCCCTGACCAAAAGGTCCCCAAGCTTCCAATAAAATTCCTTTTTCTCGACAGTAATCTACGACTTCCTCTTGGTACACACCTGGCGCCAAACGAACTTGATTAACCGCAGGAATAATTTTTGCTGTTTCAAGCAAGGCATCCAAATGATGGGGAAGAAAATTACTAACACCGATAGCACGGATTTTACCTTCTAGGTAAAGATCCTCCATCGCTCTCCATACTTCCGAATTTCGTATTTTCCATTGGTCATTTTCCCTAAGCTGTTTTGGATTTGGCCAATGAATCAAATACAAATCCAAATATTCCAAGCCCAGCTTCTCTAAAGACTCTTCAAAAGCCTGACGAGCTTGCTCATAGTTGTGATTTGTATTCCACAATTTACTGGTTACAAAAATTTCCTCACGCGGAACGCCACTATCTTGAATAGCACGACCAACGCTTTCTTCATTTTTATAAATAGCTGCCGTATCGATATGGCGATAGCCTGCCTTTAAAGCCTCTAGGACAGCTTGATAGGCAATCTCTCCATTTTCAGCTTTCCAGGTTCCAAACCCTAGAACTGGAATTGTAACGTCATTGTTTAAAATATAAGATTTCATTTTTTTCCTTTCTAAACTAGAAGAAAATCCAAAGAGGCAAATTTTCAAGGAAAACTTTTCTCTTTAGATTTTGTGTATTATTGATTGCGATCGTAATAGAGCTGATGAGCTTTGAGACGGGAATCTAACAAATCTGGAATTGTCACAAAGTCATAACCCTGACCTTTCAAATAGTCAATGACCTTTGGTAAAGCATTCACTGTTTCAGTATGGATATCATGCATGAGAATAATTGAACCATTCTTGACTTCACGCTGAATTTCTGTCAAAATAGATGCTTCATTTTTATTCTTCCAGTCCAGACTATCTACATCCCACATAATAAAGCTCAAATCTAAGCTATTGCGAATGTCGTCTGTAATGGCTCCATAAGGCGGACGCATGAGTTTGGAACTAGAACCCAACACTTTAGTTAGCGCATCCTCAGTATCAGTAATCTGTTTTTTAGCTTCATCAAGGGAAAGTTTTGAAAGAACTGGATGGCTCCAACTATGGTTTCCAATGACATGGCCGTCTGCTTTCATGCGTTTCAAAATCTCTTCATTTCCAGAAACATTCTTACCTAAAACAAAGAAAGTTGCCTTGATACCATACTTAGAAAGTGTATCTAATGCTTGATTTGTCGTTGCAGGATTTGGTCCATCATCAAAAGTCAAGGCTACTACTTTACGATTTTTCTTTTCATAATAAGCCTTATATAGTTCTGCATCCTTATCTAATAAATAAGAGGACTGAATAACTTCAAAGAAACTAGATACTGGCAAGGCAATCTCGTCTAGATTTTCAACTGACTGACTTGGATAAAGGATAATCTGACTATCCTTGTAATCAAAATTCCATACAGACAAGTCTTGGTCAGAGAAGCCTTTAACAACTTGATCAATCTTTTCTTGCTCCAATTTCTTGTCCTGTAAGAAAGAAGTCAGCTCTTTTATTAGTTTCTCTTTGGCCTTACTAGCATCTGAAAATAATTGATCAAGGGTAAAAGGTTTACCATCTTCTGTCAAATGTACTTTTGCCAGACTAGTTTTTTCACTCTCTTCAACTTTTGACGAAGTTAAATCATAGACTTGTTTCATCACACTTCGGTTGACAATCCCTTTTAAAGTCGAATCCTGTTTCTCCGTATAATAAAAAACCAGATTTTCCTTGTCTTCCAGATTTTCCTTAATATCCTGTGTCATGATTTCTTTTACAGATGAAATGACTTGCTCCCCTTGGAGAGGATAATAGGCAATTACTTCTGCTTGTCCCTTACGAAAATGATCTTTCTGATTTCCCTCACTTAATTGATCATCTTTCTCTTTTTTGAGAGATTCAATCCTTTGTTCAAAACTTTGCTTTGTATATACTTTGTATCCAATCATTGAACCAAGGACGCAAATACTTACTGAAAAGATAGCTACCAGGGCTATTAAACCGATTCTCTTTTTATCGTGCTCAACACGTTTTGCTCTACTTTTATCCATAGAGATATCATATCAAATTCAAGCTATAATTTCAATTATTTTAGAGGAAATAGTATATTAAAAAGAGGGGAACTCCCTCTTAAAATCTTATTTGACTGCTTCTTTCAAAGCATCTACCTTGTCCAAACGTTCCCACGGAAGGTCAATATCTGTACGTCCCATGTGACCGTAAGCTGCTGTTTGACGGTAAATTGGACGCTTCAGATCCAGCATTTGGATAATTCCTGCAGGACGAAGGTCAAAGATTTGACGAGCTGCTTTTTCAAGCTTGCTTTCAGCTACTGTTCCTGTACCAAAGGTATCGATACGGACAGAAACAGGCTGGGCAACACCGATAGCATAGGCCAATTGCACTTCTGCCTTCTTAGCAAGGCCTGCTGCAACGATATTCTTGGCAATATAACGAGCAGCATAAGAGGCTGAACGGTCCACCTTAGTCGCATCCTTACCAGAGAAGGCACCACCACCATGACGAGAGTAGCCACCATAAGTATCTACGATGATCTTACGACCAGTCAAACCTGAGTCCCCTTGCGGTCCACCGATTACAAAACGACCAGTAGGATTGATGAAGAATTTGGTTTGCTCATCCAAGTAAGAGGCTGGAATAACTTCTTTGATAACCTTATTAATGACATCATTGTGAATTTGTTCGTTGCTGACTTCTGAATCGTGCTGAGTTGAAATAACGACTGTGTCCACACGTACTGGACGGTCATTTTTATCATACTCAACTGTAACTTGTGATTTAGCATCTGGTCGAAGATAGCTAATTTCCCCAGACTTACGAAGTTCTGCCAGACGACGAACCAACTTATGACTAAGTGAGATTGGTAATGGCATGAGCTCTTCTGTTTCATCCACTGCAAATCCAAACATAAGACCTTGGTCTCCAGCACCAATCAAATCCAGTGGATCTTGGTCTGCATTTCCACGAACTTCCAAGGCTTCGTTAACACCTTGGGCAATATCTGGTGACTGCTCAACAAGTGACGGATGGACTCCTACAGTCTCAGCAGAAAAACCATATTCTGTATTGGTGTAGCCAATCTCTGCAATGGTATCACGAACCACACGGTTAATATCTACATAAGCATTTGTAGATATTTCACCAAAAACATGGACGGAACCAGTATATACAGCTGTCTCAGCAGCAACGTGCGCTTCTGGATCTTTAGCTAAAATAGCATCCAAAATCGCATCTGAAATTTGGTCTGCAATCTTATCTGGATGCCCCTCAGATACAGATTCAGACGTGAATAATTTACGTTCTGACATAAAAATGTCCCCCCTTAAAAATAGTGTTATAGAGTTACAAAGTACTGATAGGTATTTTCATTTTCTAAGAGTTACAACGCGTAAGAAATAAAAACGATACTTTTTTATTTCTGAAGCTAGTAAGGCGCATAGGGTGACTGCATTATAGCGGCAACCGTAAAATGACGAGCGACTACTTTGGAGCCGTCATTCTTTGCGAGTTACAAAGTACTGATAGGAAATTTCTTAGTGCTGAATACCTACCATCTTATCGGGACTATATAACTCTTCCATTATACCATTTTTAGGCACAATTTGCAGTCTATAATGTAGTGTTTCTGTTTAGATAGTTCGTTCTCATAAATAAAAAAAAAGTTGGAGCTCAGCACTCCAACAATTACTATTAAAATGTTTGGCGTTTTGCTTTACGCTCTGCACGACCGCGAGCACGATTTTCAGCACGCTTGGTTTTGCGGCGTTTTTCATCAACCGCCCATTTAATTTTCTTCTTATAACCCGGTTTGACTTTTTTCTTTTTCTTTTTAACCAAACCAATCATTTCGATATCAAGTTTATCTTGTTTTTTCTCACGGTTGGCACGACGATCACGGTCATAAGTATCTTGAAATTCCCCATCTTTGGCCATCTTAGGAGTAAACTTGATTCCCAATTTCTCCAACTCACGGATATCCGAGTCATCACTTGGCTGGTAAAGGGTAATAGCTGTACCTGGTAGGCCATTGCGTCCAGTACGACCAACACGGTGAACAAAGAAGGACAAATCTTGCGGAATGGCATCATTGATGACATGGCTGACACCTTCAATGTCAATTCCACGCGCTGCCAAATCTGTTGCGACAATATACTCAAAATCCAGATTTTTCACCTGATTCATGATTCGCTTACGTTCACGAGGAGCAATATCTCCATGGATTTTTGCAACCTTCAAGCCTTGAGCAGTTAAGTATGAATGTAATTCATCGGCACGCGTTTTAGTGTTAACAAAAATCATTGCCAAATAAGGCTGCATCAACTGAGTCAACTGATAAATTTGAGCATTCTTGTCACGTCCCTTAGTAGAAATCAACCAATTATCAATGGTATCAGAAATGACCGTTTTAGTCTTGATTTTCTCCATAACAGGATTTGACAAGTATTTTTTCAAGAATGGTTGCAACTTTTGTGGAATAGTCGCTGAGAAGACCATGAATTGCAGGTCTTTTGGAAGGCTGCCAGCAATCTTATCAACAGTTTCCAAGAATCCCATATCCAAGGTCATATCTGCCTCATCGACCACAAAGGTCTTGGCCTTGTGAATAGCCAAATCACCGGATTTAACCAAGTCGTAGATACGGCCTGGTGTTCCAATAACAATATGAGGCTGATTGCTTGCCAATTTCTCAATCTGGCGAGCCTTATCTGTCCCCCCCACATAATTAACCACACGAACTTCGACATCTGAGTGAGCAGCAATCTGACGGGCTGCTTGGTAAATTTGAGTAGCTAATTCACGGCTCGGTGCAGTAATCACTGCTTGCACACTATCGCTGGTTTCATCTAATTGCTGGAAAATCGGTAACAAGAAAGTGTGAGTCTTACCTGAACCTGTTTTTGATTCACCGACTAGGTCACGACCTGCCAAAACAATGGGAATCAACTTATCTTGTACCTCTGTTGGAGTTGTAAATTTCAACTCCTGCAAGGCTTCTTTAATATAGTTTTTAAATTGAAATTTCGTAAATGACATAATATCCTCGATTCTATCTATCCTATCAATTATACCACATTTTATTCCATTTCAGTAGTCTCACTTATTTAGGCTATTTCTTGTACCTTTTCTAGTCAGAAAAAGGCTGGAATTTGAGAATTCCAACCTCTTTTAAATCTTTATTTCCAGTTTAAAATAGCATTCAAGCCATAGTGGTCACTGACTTGTGGACTCTTGTTACCATCAAATACGACATGTAAATTTTCTACCGCTAACTCTTTGGTAGTAAAGACATAATCGATTCGAAGGGGTTCAGTGTTCCCTTTCCAGCCATCAATTTCTGGTGGAACGGTATAGCTACCGCTTTTCTCTTGAGCAACTTCAAAAGCGTCTTGTAAGCCTAATGGACTAGCTAAAATAGCTTGGTAGCCTTCCTGACCGGCTGGGTTGTTGAAATCTCCAGCTAGCAAAAGTGGCTTGTTCAATTTTTTCAAGACAGCCTCAAATCGTGCCCATTCTTCTTGGAAACCTTTATCCCACCAAGAAAGATGGACACTAGCAACTGCAAGCTCCTTACCATCAACTACAGTTTCAGCCAGGGCAACACGGCGAGTATGATAGTCTGTTGGATCATCCACATCTGAAACCAAAATTTCTCTAGCTTCAATCGGTGTTTTAGACAAGATAGCCACACCTTCATGGTAGCGATCATAACCGATATGGTTATAGGCCCAAGTCCAGTAGTAATTTTTCCCTTGCTCAGACAACTTTTCAACCAAGAGTCTAACATAGTGGTCTTGGTGAATAGGCTCAGCTGCTGGCAAAGCTTGATAAAGGTCATTAACCTCCACCTCTGGCGAAGTGATCTCCTGATTGATTTCTTGGAAACAAATCAAATCATAGTCTTTATCAAGAATATCTTCAAGCAAGAGCTGGAATTTTTCCTCGGCTTCTTTTTCCATCCAGCTATGAGTATTGAGTGTTAAAAATTTCATGCTTTTCTCCCAAAACAAGAGGTTGGAATACAGCTTCCAACCTCAAGTATATTACAATTCTACTTTAGCAACTGCTGTTTTAGCTGCAAGAGAACCTGTTTGTTCTAATTTAACTGATTTAATAGCTTCAGCATTTGTGAAGACAACCACTGTAGAAGTTTCACGACCTGCTGCACGGATAGCATCCAAGTCAGCTGTGACAAGAAGATCACCTGCTGCAACTTTTTGTCCTTCAGCTACATGAACAGTAAATGGTTTTCCTTCAAGACTTACTGTGTCCAAACCAATGTGAACAAGTACTTCAAGACCCGCTTCAGTCACAAGACCAAGAGCATGTTTTGTAGGGAAGATACTTGATACAGTACCTGAAACTGGAGATACAATGTTTCCATTTGCAGGTTCTACTGCAAATCCGTCACCCATCATTTTTTGAGCAAACACTGGATCTTTCACTTGTTCCAAGGCAACAACTTGACCGTCTGCTACTGAGTAAACTTCCTCAGTAAGACCTTTGAAGTGAACAGTGTTTTGTTGCGCCTCTGTCATTTGACTTGGAAGAGTTTCAGGAATGATTTCACCTGAATCAAGGATATCTTGGATATCAGATTTCAATACGTCTGCTTTTGGACCGTAGATAGCTTGAACTCCTTGTCCTTTCATGACAAGACCCATAGCTCCTTCTGCTTTCCATTGTTCTGCATCACCGACTTTATCAGCATCTTTTACAGTTACACGAAGACGAGTCATACATGCATCCACATCAACGATGTTTGCACGTCCACCAAGAAGGTTAATAATGTTTACAGCTTGAGAACCTGCTGCAACTTTCACTTCACTGCTAGATTCTTCTGAACCTTCAGCAGTTTCGTAGTTTCCGTTACGCCCTGGAGTTGCGTAGTTGAATTTTTGAATCATGAAGTTTGCGATAAAGTACATGATTACGGCAAAGAGAACAGTTACCCAGATAAAGTTAACAATATCCATACCGATACCAGCGCTAATCGCAATAGGTGTACGAGTCAAGAACTCGATTGAACCGAATGAGTGCATACGTAGGTTTACTACATCAGACATAGCGAAGGCCGCACCTTGAACAAGTGAGTAAACAAGGTACATAGGTGTTGCTACAAACATGAACATGTATTCGATTGGTTCAGTAACCCCTGTCAAGAATGTTGCAAGAGCTGTCGCAATCATCATACCTTTATATTGATGTTTCTTATCAGCATCGACATTACGGTAGATAGCCACAATCACACCCATCAAGATACCGAACGAACCGATCATTTGTCCAACTTTGAAACGAGCTGGGTGAACAGTATCTAACAATTGTTGGTAGTGACTTGCATCTGTACCTTTAAGGTTAACAAGGTCTGTTACCCATGCAAGCCAAAGTGGATCTTGACCAAATACTTGGCTACCTTTTGCTGCACCAGTTAAGACTTCATAAGTACCACCAAGAGCTGTGTAGTTCATTGGGATAGTCAACATGTGGTGAAGACCAAATGGCAAGAGCAAGCGTTCCAATGTACCATACAAGAATGGTGCAAGGATTGGAGCAGTTTCTTGTGAGTTAGCAATCCAGATACCAAAGCTATTGATACCAGTTTGCACAAGTGGCCAGAAAGCTGAAAGTACGATTGCAGCAATTACTGAACGAAGAATAACTACAAACGGTACAAAACGTTTTCCGTTAAAGAATGAAAGTGCATCAGGAAGCTTACGGAAGTTGTAGTATTTGTTGTAAGCAGTTGCTCCAATAAAACCAGAAATAATCCCTACGAAGACACCCATGTTAAGTGCTGGAGCTTCCATAACACTAATGAAGTAATCAGCAACTTTGATTGATCCACCAAAGAGAGTTGTTACCATAGCTTCTGGATTTTTCAACATATCTCCTGATACGCCAAAGATTGTACCAGTGATACGATTGATTAGGACAAAGGCAAGACCTGCCGCAAACGCACCACCAGCGCGTTCCTTAGCCCAGCTTCCTCCAATAGCGAGGGCAAACAAGATATGAAGGTTAACGATGACTCCCCAACCGATTTGCTCTAGTACACCACCAGTAGTAACGAGTGGGGCAAAGTTAGGGTTGATCATCACAAGTGACTTACCGATTGAAATCATCAAACCAGCAGCCGGCATAACCGCAATAACCACCATCAAAGCCTTACCGAATTTTTGCCAAAACTCGAAAGACAAGACATTTTTGAATGTATCTTTCATCATTCAAATCTCCTTTATTTTTATTTAGGCAAACGTTTTACGAAAACGTTTGCACTTTCTATAATTCAATTATACCACTTTAATTTTTTTTGTAAAGGCTTTTATAAAAAAAAGTAGACTTTTTTCTAAAATTTTTGTAGTAAAAAAGGAGATATTAAAATCTCCTCAAATATACTTCTATTTTATTTTAGATTTTCAGGAATCTGCGCATTGAAATTCCTGATCCGATTGAACCGATAAAAATTCCAATCACAAATAATAAGGCAATCATCAGTGGACTGAATACTTCTGGTGATATCATTGAAAGGTTTTGGCCGACTAATGACTTATTAACCGATTGGTAAACCATTTTATAGACAATAAATACCAGAACTGATGGAAGTGTTGCTCCAAGCAAACCGATGAAGGCACCTTCAAGCAAGAAAGGTCCGCGGATATAGCCGTTCTTAGCACCTACTAAACGCATGATTTGAATTTCACGGCTTCGTGAAATGATGGTGATACGTATAGTATTAGAAATCAAGAACACCGCAATGAAAATCAATAATCCAGCGATAACTAGTCCCCAGACACGAATAAATGAAGCTAACTTAAACAAGCGTTCTGTATTAGCACCACCATCTTGAACTTCTGACACACCTTCAATTTTTTTAGCCTCTTCTGCTACTGTCTTTACATCACTTGGTGTATTTGTATCAACGATATATGCATCATAGAGAGGATTGGCATCGCCTTCAAAGATTTTCCAGTTATCCCCCATTGTTTCTGTCAACTTTTCATATTGTTCCTCTTTACTTGAAAACGTAACACTTTTAACGGTTGACATACCTTTCAAAGCATCATATACCTTATGGTAGTCGTTATTTGTAACAGTTTGACCTTCTTTTTCAATGGTCTCACTATTATCAGCTACGTCCTTACGAATGTATACCATTACTCGAACATTATTTTCAATATCTGTAGCTAGTTTAGCCGTATTAAAGATAACAGATGCAAATATTGCAACCAAGGTCAAAGTAATCATAACTGAACTGACAGCAGCTACTGTCATCCAGCCGTTTCGTTTCAAACTTTTTAATGATTCAAATAAATGACGAAAAAATCTACTAATCATCGTATCCATATTCTCCTTTAGCTTCGTCACGAACGACACGGCCATTTTCAATGGCAATGACACGGTGGCGTAAGGTATTTACAATCTGACTGTTGTGGGTAGCCATCAAGACAGTTGTACCTTGGAGATTGATGCGTTCCAATAAATTCATAATTTCCCATGAATTATCCGGGTCCAAGTTTCCTGTTGGTTCGTCCGCAATCAATACTTTTGGATTGTTTACAATGGCACGTGCTATTGCAATACGCTGTTGTTCTCCCCCCGAAAGTTCATTTGGGAAAGAACGAACCTTATGCTTCAATCCAACCAAGTCTAAAACTTCCATAACACGTTTTTTGATATTACGGCGACTTTCTCCAATTACCTCCATTGCATAAGCAATATTTTCATAAACGGTTTTCTTTGGTAACAGTTTATAATCTTGGAAGACAACCCCAACACTACGACGTAGGAGAGGGACATCTTTCCTTTTTATTTTAACTAGATTAAAACCAGCAACAGATAAGCTTCCTTTTTCGATTTTTACTTCGCGATACAAAGAACGAATAAAGGTTGATTTCCCAGCTCCTGAAGGTCCTACGATGTAAACAAATTCTCCTGGTTGAACGCTTACCGAAACACCACGTAGGGCAGTCGTTCCGTTGTCGTATTTTTTGACAACATCTCTCATTTCAATAATTGACATGTGAGTTCCTTTCTATCTTAGCTGATTCTCCACTTGAGATAGGCATCAATAAAACCATCTAGGTCTCCATCCATAACCTTATCTACTTGTGCAACTTCAAAGCTAGTTCGATGGTCTTTTACCATAGTATATGGCGTGAAAACATAAGAACGAATTTGACTTCCCCATGTGATTTCCTTTTTCTCACCCTTGAGGGAATCGACTTCCGCAGCTTTCTTCTCCTGCTCCATTTGATAGAGCTTAGCCTGCAACATCTTCATGGCACGATCTCTATTTCCATACTGGGTACGATCGACTGTTGACTGGACGACAGTTCCCGTAGGAATGTGTGTCAAACGTACTCCAGTTGAAACCTTATTGACGTTTTGTCCACCAGCACCACCTGAACGGAAGGTATCCATCTTGATATCATCTTCACGGATTTCCACTTCAATGGTATCATCCAATTCTGGCATTACTTCCACCGATGTGAAAGAGGTATGGCGACGTTTGGCAGAGTCAAATGGCGAGATTCGCACCAAACGGTGTACGCCCATTTCTGACTTGAGAAGACCATAGGCATTGGGCCCTTCAAATGATAGGGTTACTGACTTGATACCAGCTTCATCTCCTGCTTGGTAATCCAATACTTCCACTTTAAAGCCTTTAGCATTTCCATAGCGAGTGTACATACGAAGCAACATATCACCCCAGTCTTGAGCCTCAGTACCACCGGATCCTGGATGGATTTCCAAGATGGCATTATTATGGTCATAAGGTTCTGACAAGAGCAAGGTCATCTCGTAACTGGTCATCATCTTATCAAGTTCTGACAACTGTTCAACCAATTCTTCATGTACCGACTCATCTTCAGCTAAAAAGTCTAATAAAATTTCGACTTCATCCTGCAACTCTTCCATTTTGTGGAAGGTGTTGTAGGTGTTTTTTAATTCATTTAATTCTTGCGACGTTTTTTGGGCCGCGATATTATCGTTCCAAAAATCAGGTTCTGTCATCTTGTTTTCCAAGATGGCAATCTCTTCCTCTAAACCTTCGAGGTCAAAGAGACCCCCTGAAAGAAGCTAATTTTTCACGATTTGCGTCAATTTTCTGACGAATTACTGAAATGTCCATAAATACTCCTTTTTACATCATTTCATTATAGCATATTTTATCATTTCTTTCCATCTTTTGCTCTAATTCCTTATTACACGTAAAAAGAAGCCTTTCGGCTTCCTTTCTTACAAGACTTTTGCTGAGGTACGAGTAATCTCTTCTACTTGAATATTCTCTGATTCAAATTTTTCTTTCAAGGCTGGTAAATCAATTGATCCATCGATTTGAACTTCGATAATCACCTTACCATCCTTACGCGGAATATTGACTGTATGCGAGATATTCAAATTTTCTTCTACAATCAAAGAAACAATCTTTCCGAGTACACCAACTTCATTTTCCGTAACAAAGCGTACACGAATCCCTTCTTCGCCATAACCTGCGATTTCAAGAAAGGCTTGGAAAACGTCACGGTCCGTAATAACCCCATAGACTTGATAGTTATCTACGACAGGAAGAATACCAATCTTGTTTTTCAACATCAGATAAGTTGCATCCTCTAGACTCGCATAGCCTGAAACAGTGACAACATCACGAATCATCACATCTTTTACTTTTGTCTTATTTAGAAGATAATTCATCTCATAGATAGAAAGACTGGTTGCTTTTGATGGACTAGCTTGGGCAATGGTTCCTTCAGTTACCAAACCAACCAATTGATCATTTTCGATAACAGGCAAGCGGTGCAACCCTTGCTCTCTCATCAAATCTGCTGCATGAGATACTGTTGTATCTGGACTAATATACACTACCTTGCGGGTCATAAAATCTTTAACTGCCATGAGACTTCTCCTTTTCTATTCTTATCCTATTATACAATCTTTTTGTAAATCTATCAAACGCTTACATTTCTTTTTCAAAATTCAGAAAAGTATGAATAAGCTAGCAAAAAGAGCTCTGAAATCGAGCTCTCTGAATGAATGTAAGAAACGTTTCATTCCATTTTTTTCAATTATTAGAAATTAACCTTTTAATGTAGATAAAGATTGCTTTACAATCTATATCTGTCAACTAAAAAGGTCCCCTTGACTATAATGATGATTACTTCGTAATCCTCATCCACCGACTAAAACAATCCAGTGGATTTGATAATTGCTTCGCAATCTTCATCCGTCGACTAAAAAGGTCCCCCGGACCTTTTTAGCCACCTAGATATGCTTTTCTGACTTCTTCTGATGAGGCGAGTTCTTTTCCTGTTCCTGATAGGACGATTTTTCCTGTTTCCAGTACATAACCTCGGTCAGAGATTGCGAGTGCCTTATTGGCATTTTGTTCAATCAAGAGGACGGTTGTTCCTTGCTTCTGAATATCTTGAATGATATCAAAAATCTCTTGAATAAAGATTGGGGCAAGTCCCATTGATGGTTCATCTAAGAGAAGAAGTTTTGGTGTTGACATGAGAGCGCGTCCCATGGCAAGCATTTGTTGTTCTCCTCCTGAAAGAGTAGCTGCATCTTGGTTCTTTCGTTCTTCAAGACGAGGAAAGCGTGAGAAAACCTTCTTCAAGTTAGCTTGATTTTCTTCACGGTTTTTCTTTAAGAAAGCTCCCATTTCTAGATTTTCCATAACTGTCAAGCCAGGGAAGACGTGGCGTCCTTCTGGTACTTGTGAAAGACCACCTGCCACGATTTTTTGAGCTGGCATTTTTTGGATTTCTTGACCTAAAAATTCAATCTTTCCTGAACTTGGTCGAACCAAACCAGATAAGGTACGGAGAATGGTTGTTTTACCAGCACCATTGGCACCGATAAGGGAAACAACTTCTCCTTCATTAACTTCAAAGCTTACATCACGGACTGCTTGGATCATGCCGTAATGCACAGAAAGATTATCAACTTTTAACATAGACATTAGGCTTCACCTCCTAGATAAGCTTCGATAACACGTTTATTGGTCTTAATTTCGTCTGGAGTTCCTTGAGCAATCAAGCGACCGTATTCAAGTACGTAAATACGTTCTGTTACTTCCATGACCAGATTCATATCGTGTTCAATCAGCATGATCGTAATCTTAAATTCATCTTTGATACGACGAATTAACTCAGTCAATTCGGCTGTTTCCTGTGGGTTCATTCCTGCTGCTGGTTCATCTAAAAAGAGAATTTTAGGTTCCGTAGCGAGAGCACGAACAATTTCCAAACGACGTTGTTGTCCGTAGGCAAGATTTTTAGCAAGAGTTTCTGCATCACCATCTAAATCAAAGATTTTCAACAATTCCAAAGCCTTAGCCTTTAATTCTTTTTCACTCTTGTAAAAAGCTGGTAGGCGTAAGAAACTAGCAAAAATATGTCGTTTGTGATGGTTGCCAAAGGCAATCAAAACATTGTCCAAAACTGTTAAATCTTTAAAGAGACGGATATTTTGGAATGTACGTCCAAGTCCCAAAGAAGCAATCTTATAAGGTGCCTTCCCATTCAAAAGGTGACCATCTAGGGTTACTGTTCCCTCGCTTGGTTCATAAACACCCGTCAAGAGGTTGAAAAGGGTGGTTTTACCAGCTCCATTTGGACCGATTAGTCCAACCAGTTCCCCTTCGCTCAATTCAAGAGTCACATCTCCAACAGCTGTTAGACCGCCAAAATGTTTGGTTAACTGTTTTACTTCAAGTAATGCCATTAGTTTTGTTCCTCCTTCTTAGATTTTTTAAAGAAACGTGATAGGCTCAATTCCCATGTTCCAAGGAGTCCACCTGGTCTGAAAATCATTACCAATACCAAGGCCAAAGCGTAGATAATCATACGCACGCTGGCAACATCTTGGAGAAGCATATTCAAAATCCCCAGAACAATAGCTGAAACAATGGCACCTGTAATGGAACCAAGTCCACCAAATACAACAATAATCAATACGTTGATTGAGTTAATGAATGTGTAATCTTTCGGTACAACAGACCCGATAAATCCTGCCTGAAGTGATCCTGCAATACTTGCAGTAATGGCACCAAATACGAAAGCGATGATTTTAATCTTAGTCGTATTAACCCCAACTGACTCAGCAGCGATTTCATCCTCACGAACAGAGAGGGTTGAACGACCAATTGGACTACGCAAGAAGTTCAAGGTTGCAATGGTTGTAATCACGACAAAGAAGTAAACCATTTGCCAAGTTGTAAAATTTGGAATTCCCAAGATACCTGCTGCACCATTTGTAAGACTTCCGCCATTGATGATAAAGATACGGATAATTTCAGAAACACCTAGAGTCGCTACCGCAAGATAGTCCCCCTTCAAGCGTAAGGTTGGAATTCCGACAAGCAAGGCAACTGCTCCTGAAAGCAAAGCACCTATAAGCATGGCTCCAAAGAAGGCACCGTAGGTTGGTGATTTAGAACCAATAATAGCTGCTGCATAGGCACCAATCGCCATGAAACCAGCATGACCAAGTGAAAATTGTCCTGAAAAACCAACGATTAAGTTGAGACCAACAGCCAGAATAATATTAATTCCGATTTGTTGTAAAATCTGTACATAGAATAGATTGAGTACTCCGACTGAAACCAGTACACTAATCAAGCCATAGCCAGCTAACAAAAGGAGTAACCATAGAATATTAACTTTTAAATTTTCTTTCATCGTTTACACCTTCTCTTTCACATTTTTACCAAGAATACCTGCTGGGCGGACAATCAAGATCAACAACAGGATTCCATAAACAATGGCATCACGGAAGTCTGACATTCCAAAGGCTGTCGCAAATGTTTCCAATAGACCAATCACAAAACCACCAAGAGCCGCACCAGGAATAATTCCGATACCACCAAGTACTGCGGCAACGAAAGACTTAAGACCTGGAGTAACCCCCATCAAAGGCTCAAGAGAGTTATAATAGAGGGCAATCAGAACACCAGCCGCACCCGCAAGAGCAGAACCCAAAGCGAAGGTAAAGCTGATAGTACGGTTTACATTGATCCCCATCAATTGCGCCGCATCGCTATCTACTGATACTGCACGCATGGCTTTCCCCATCTTAGTCTTTTGGACAATGACTTGTAACAAAATCATCAAAATCAAGGAAATGGCCAAAATCATTAACTGCACGTTTGTTAGGCTAACTGGTCCCAAATCATAGCGAACTGTTTGAATCGCTTGAGGGAAGGCACGGGTATTGGCACCAACCAGATAGACCATCCCATACTCCAATAAGAAAGAAACCCCAATAGCTGTGATCAAAACAGCAATACGAGTAGAGTGGCGCAAAGGTCGGTAAGCAAGAAACTCAATCACGACACCAAGAATGGCTGTCGCTAGCATAGCTACAATAAGCGCTACAAAGAAATTCATTTGGAAAGAATTAATCAAGAAATAACCGATAAAGGCTCCCATCATATAAATATCACCGTGGGCGAAGTTGATGAGCTTGATAATTCCGTAAACCATGGTATACCCTAGGGCTAACAGCGCATAAACACTACCTAGAATCAAACCATTTACTAGTTGTTGGAGCATAAGATTCACTCTTTCTATTTATAATTCCGAGGGTTTTCCCTCACTTTTTGATAGGTTCTTAAACATCGAAACAGGGAGTGAGTCCGAGTCTCATTCCCTATTTCAACATTTTCTATTATGGTTTTACAACTTCTGCTGCTTCAACCTTACCATTGTTCATGGTCATCATGTAAGCAGTTTTGACTGTGTTGTGGTCTGCATCGAAGCTTGTTTGACCAGTTACACCTTCAAAGTCTTTTGTTTTAGCAAGGTTATCCTTGATTTCACCTGAGTTTTTAGCACCTTTTGCTGCATTTGCTACAAGGTGAACTGAGTCATAAGCCAAGGCTGCAAATGTTGAAGGCTCTTCATTGTACTTAGCACGGTATGCGTCAAGGAAGGCTTTTGCTTTAGCCGAAACTTCTACAGTAGTTGAGAAGCCTGAGATAAAGTAAATGTTTGATGCTTTTTCAGCAGTTGCTTGTTGTACAAACTCTTCACCGTTGAATCCATCACCACCAACGATTGGTTTGTCAATTCCCATACCACGCGCTTGGTTTACAATTTTACCAGCTTCAGTGTAGTAACCAGGAACGATGATAGCATCAAAGTCTTTCCCTTTCATTTTTGTAAGGGCTGCTTGGAAGTCTGTGTCACCTGCTACGAAAGTTTCATCTGCAACGATTTCACCTTTATAAGCTTCACGGAAGGCTTTGGCAATACCTTTAGCATAGTCGCTGGCATTGTCAGTGTAAAGAACAACTTTCTTAGCTTGCAATTTTTCAGAAACATAGTTTGCAATAATTTTTCCTTGGAAGCTATCTTGGAATGTTCCAATAAAGAGGTAATCTTGACCTTTAGTCAATCCATCTTGAGTCGCACTTGGTGAAATCAATGGAACACCTGCTTTCGTAGCGTTAGCTACCGCAGCTGCTGTTGCACCAGATGTCGCAGGTCCTACGATTGCTGATACTTTAGATTGGGTTACAAGGTTAGTTGTTACTGAAGCAGCCTCTGCTGTTTCTGACTTGTTATCTTTATCAACTACTTCGATTTGTTTTCCGTCGATACCACCTGCAGCATTGATTTCATCAACGGCAAGTTGGGCACCTTTTTGTTCAGATGTTCCGTAGGCAGCTACGGCACCAGTTTCCTCAAAGTTAAATCCGATTTTGATTGTCTTTTCCTCTACTGAGTTACCAGCAACGTTTGACGCTCCAGACTTCACTTCTCCACAGGCTGCAAGAAGTGCTACACTTGCAAGCGCCACAAACGATAGGGCAAATTTTTTCTTCATCTTTTTTTGTCTCCTTATTTCTTAAATAAATAGCATGTTAAGAATATACCGAATTATCAGAAAATTGTCAACACTTTTCTTGAACTTTTTCGATGATAACGTTTTCCTCTCGATGAAGATTGCCCACAAAGGGTGTTTCCAGCTCTTGGATATGACAAACTCTGACTTTTTTTATAAACTTTTCCTTGCCCAAGCGCCCGACCAATTGCTCCATTTCTTGAGTTGGAACATAGAGTTGTAAGTAACGATGTTTCTTGGAATGATAGGTAATATCTCCATAATCCTGCAATTTTTTGGCATCACGATTATAGTAAAGATAGATAATCAAGCCAGATCGATTGACTTTTTCAAACATGATGAATCCTCTTTCTAAGAAATCTCTCCCTATTATACCAAAAAAAGCAAACCCAGTCGAGTTTGCCTTTCTTAATCATTAGTTCAATGAATTGTTGGCCATGATTTCATCAATAAAGCCATATTCAAGTGTTTCTTGGGCGCTCATCCAGTTATCACGTTCTGCATCTGCATGGACTTTTTCGATTGACTGACCTGAATTTTCAGCCAAGATTTTTTCCAAGGTATTACGAGTTTTAAGCAAGTGTTCTGCAGCGATCGCCATATCGGTTTGTTGAGTACCACCACCTGTACCACCCATTGGTTGGTGAATCATATACTCTGCATTTGGAAGCATGAAACGTTTACCTTTTGCTCCACTTGACGCGATGACAGTCCCCATAGATGCAGCCATCCCCATAACGATAGTTTGGACATCTGCCTTGATAAAGTTCATGGTATCAACGATTGCCAAACCAGCTGAAACAGAACCACCAGGTGTATTGACATAAAGGTAAATATCCTTTGTACTATCTTGGGCATCTAAGAAAAGCAACTGGGCAATAACTGAGTTGGCCATGTTGTCTTCAACTGGGCCTGTCAGCATAATGATGCGGTCTTTGAGAAGACGTGAGTAAATATCGTATGAACGTTCTCCACGGCTTGTTTGTTCAATAACTACAGGAATCATTCATTTCTCCTTTTGAGTTTTAATTTTGTTGGTCAAATGACTGAAGATAAGACTATTATAATACCTTGGTCAAAAAAGGTCAAATTTTTGCTCTGTTTTCATCAGACAGAAACAAAAACTCAACCTCCTTTCGTGACTGGAACTTCTTTTCCAAGTCAATCTCTTTTTAATTTTATTTTGTACCGAACAAGCGGTCTCCAGCATCTCCAAGACCTGGAACGATATAACCGTGTTCATTCAAGCGTTCATCCAAGGCTGCTGTAAAGATTTCTACATCTGGATGAGCTTCTTGAAGGGCTTTAACACCTTCTGGAGCAGATACAAGGCAGACAAATTTAATATTTGATGCGCCACGTTTTTTAAGGGAGTCAACAGCTAAGATTGCTGAGCCACCTGTTGCCAACATTGGATCTACGACAAAAATTTGACGTTGGTCAATATCCTCAGGCAATTTTACCAAGTATTCAACTGGTTGAAGCGTTTCTTCATCACGGTACATACCGATGTGACCAACCTTAGCAGCTGGAACCAAGCTCAAGAGTCCATCAACCATCCCGATACCTGCACGCAAGATTGGAACGATGGCCAATTTCTTACCTGCCAATTGTTTTTGAACTGTTTTTGTGATTGGTGTTTCGATTTCCACATCTTCTAGTGGAAGATCACGAAGTACTTCATACCCCATCAACATTGCAATCTCATCTACTAGCTCACGAAAAGCTTTTGTAGAAGTATCTGTACGACGCAAGATTGACAATTTGTGTTGAATCAGTGGATGATTAATAACTTCAATTTTTCCCATTTTTGGAATTCCTTCTTTCAATTTATTCTTCTTATTATACCAAAAAATGGTTTAAAAATCTTTCTAAGCCATTTATTTTTGATAATTTTTACATTAAATTTGCTTCTTTAAGAGCTACCTGTACGGTCTCAAGTGGTAGATGGGTCAATTCTGTCCCTTTTTCTTGATAAAGGTATTGGGCATAGTCATCCATTCGGTACTGGTTGATATAAACCACGCGCTTGCAACCGACCTGAAGCAATTGTTTGGTACAGTTCAGACAAGGAAAATGGGTTACATAGGCTGTAAAACCTTTAGGAACACCACGTTCAGCACCTTGAAGAATAGCGTTGACCTCGGCGTGAAGAGTGCGAACACAGTGGCCTTCGATGACTAGACATTCGTGGTCAATACAATGCTCGGTTCCTGACACCGAACCATTGTAACCAGTGGAAATAACTTTATTATCCTTTACCAGAATTGCGCCCACTTTGGCACGTTTACAAGTGGAACGATTGGCAATTAGTAGAGCTTGGGCTGCAAAATACTCATCCCATGCTAGTCTTTTTTCAGTCATATCTCTTCTCCTTTTTCTCTATTTTTTAAAAAATGGTAACCGTAAATCCGCTATCTTTTCAGCAGGTACCTTCATGCCATCCTTGATCCACTTTAGAAGGACAGATACGATGGCCGAGCTCCAGAAGGAATGAAGATAAGAGCTGACACCTTTTGGTTTTCCATGGTATTTTTCCAGAAACTCCTGCATGGCTTGGACAAAGATTTTTTCCAGATGGTAATCTAAGGCAAGTTGAATCACTCTGGCTTCCTTTCTTGCTTCTCGGAAAAGGTGAACCCAGACCAGATAAAGGTCTGTCTTTAAATCATAATGGTGTAGCTGTTCCATGATGTTGTGGACACTCCGTTTAAAGACACTTTCTAAAATCTCCTCTTTGGAATCATAATTGCGGTAAAAGGCCGCACGAGAAACGCCTGCACGTTTGACCAATTCAGAAATACTAATCTTGGTCAAGTCCTTTTTTTCCAAGAGCTGCAAGAGGGCTGTTTCGATGGCTTCTCTAGTTAATAAATTGGATTCTTGGTTTGATTTTCTGAGATTTTCAAGAGACTTTTCAGAGATTCTACGTTCAGACATAACATTTTCTTTCTACTTGTCACAACAGACGGATGAGGCTTTTGTTTCAAGAGCTTTCATGATATAATTGTAAAAAAAGACAGAACCTTTGTCAATGTATAACTGACAAAGATGGAGAATTTCTATGACTTGGAAGATTATTGCTGACTCTGGTTGTGATTATCGTCAGCTGGCAAGACCAGCTATTGACACGACCTTTGTAAGTGTCCCCTTAACCATTCAAGTAGCTGACCAGGTCTTTGTTGATGATGCCAGTCTTGACATTGACCAAATGATGGAAACCATGTATGCAACTGCAGAAGCTTCAAAATCAGCTTGTCCAAGCCCAGATGATTATTTGCGAGCATTTGAAGGAGCCAAAAACATTTTCCTAGTAACTATCACAGGTACTCTTTCTGGCAGTCACAATAGTGCTCAACTAGCTAAGAATATTTATCTGGAAGAACATCCTGATACTAAAATTCATGTAATTGATAGTTTGTCTGCTGGTGGGGAAGTTGACTTGCTCGTAGAAAAATTGAATGACTTGATTGACCAGGGCTTATCTTTTGAAGAAGTCGTTGAAGCTATCACTGCCTATCAAGAAAAAACCAAATTGCTCTTTGTACTAGCTAAAGTCGATAACTTGGTGAAGAACGGCCGTTTGAGCAAGCTTATCGGTACGGTCGTTGGCCTTCTAAATATCCGTATGGTCGGGGAAGCTAGTGAAACTGGAACCCTCGAATTGCTACAAAAAGCACGAGGACCAAAGAAATCAGTTCAAGCTGCCTATGATGAAATCATTAAAGCTGGATATACTGGTGGACGTATTGTCATGGCTCAACGCAATAACGAGAAATGTTGCCAACAGCTTTCAGAGCGAATCCGTGAAACCTTCCCACAAGCAGATATTAAAATTCTACCAACCTCTGGTCTCTGTAGTTTCTATGCAGAAGATGGTGGTTTGCTGATGGGATATGAAATTGATTAATTGCATTCTTGACAAGAGGTGACCATCATCTCTTGTTTTTTTGTGGTACAATAGAGCTATGAAACATTTTGATACTATTGTCATCGGTGGAGGTCCTGCTGGCATGATGGCTACGATTTCCAGTAGTTTTTATGGACAGAAAACCCTCCTCATCGAAAAAAATCGGAAACTTGGAAAAAAATTAGCTGGGACTGGTGGGGGACGTTGCAATGTAACCAACAACGGAACTCTAGATGACCTACTAGCTGGAATCCCTGGGAACGGACGCTTTCTTTATAGTGTCTTCTCCCAATTTGATAACCATGATATCATCAACTTTTTTACAGAAAATGGTGTTAAACTCAAGGTCGAAGACCACGGGCGCGTCTTTCCTGCTAGTGACAAGTCTCGGACTATTATCGAAGCCTTGGAAAAGAAAATCACTGAGCTAGGTGGTCAAGTTGCTACTCAAACCGAGATTGTTTCGGTTAAAAAGGTGGATGACGAATTTGTTCTTAAATCAGCGGATCAAACCTTCACTTGTGAGAAACTCATTGTCACAACTGGTGGTAAATCTTATCCTTCGACTGGTTCTACTGGGTTTGGTCATGAGATTGCCCGTCATTTTAAACACACCATTACCGAGCTTGAGGCAGCTGAAAGTCCTTTGTTGACAGATTTTCCACACAAGGTCTTGCAGGGGATTTCGCTGGACGATGTGGCCCTAAGCTATGCTAAGCATGTCATCACTCACGATTTGCTCTTTACCCACTTTGGTTTGTCAGGCCCTGCTGCCCTGCGTATGTCTAGTTTTGTCAAGGGTGGGGAGGTTCTCTCGCTAGATGTTTTGCCTCAACTTTCTGAGAAGGACTTGGCTGCATTTCTAGAAGAGAATCGTGAAAAATCCTTGAAAAATACCTTAAAAACCTTGTTGCCAGAACGCTTGGCAGAATTTTTTGTGCAAGGCTATCCTGACAAAGTCAAACAACTTACTGAAAAGGAACGCGAACAACTGCTCCAGTCTATCAAAAACCTCAAAATCCCTGTGACTGGTAAAATGTCCCTCGCCAAGTCCTTTGTTACCAAAGGTGGCGTCAGTCTCAAGGAAATCAATCCTAAAACTCTGGAAAGTAAGCTAGTTCCTGGCCTCCACTTTGCTGGTGAGGTACTGGATATCAACGCCCACACAGGTGGCTTTAACATCACTTCTGCCCTCTGCACTGGTTGGGTGGCGGGATCAAACCCAATCTAAATCTGAATTATTTAATGGCTAAATCAGCCCCAAAAGAAAGGAAGTCCTTTGGAACATATTATCTTGTTAAGGGGAGTTACTCCTAATGGAAAAAATGCTATCCCTAAAATGTCTTATCTAGTAGATATCTTAACAGAAGCCGGTTTTCAACAAGTTCGAACCTATATTCAAAGTGGTAATATCATTCTTGAAAGTAACTTAGCCTTAGAAAAAATACGAGAACAGGTTCATACTCTAATAAAGAAAAAGATTGGAGCCGATCTCAAAATAATCATTAAGAATAAGGATATTTTTAAAAACATTGTCCAAGAAAACCCTTTTGGAGAACACTATCTTTATGACCGTATACACGTGATTTTTTATCAAGAATCTATTCAAAGCCTCCCTTTAGACAAATTGAAAATTGATTACGGTGAAGAAGAAATTTGTATCGGTAACCACTGCCTTTACCTCTATCTCCCTAGAACTGCTAAACAAAAGAAACTCCATACCAACTATCTTGAAAAGCTTTTTAATGTAGATTTGACCATGCGAAAACTAAATGTGGTAGAAAAATTATTAAGCAAATAGTGCTTGAATTTAGTAAAAATCGGAAGAATGCTCCTCCGATTTTATTTTGTTTGAGTTTGGACATAGTGGACAATGACATCTGATGTGTATTGGGCAGTGCCAGTTCCAAATTTGTCAATGTTTTCCTTAAATTCTGGGTTGTAGACGTATCCTTTACCGATATAACCGAATACCTCAATAGAGCAGTCAAATCCATAAGTACGAATGGCTTGCAAGAGTTTGGCTGCTTCTTCTTGGTTTTCGGTTGCTGTTACAGGCAGTCCAGCTTGAAGATTTTGTGACAAGGCTCGAAAGACTTGATTGAAGGCAGCCGTAGCCTCATCTTCGTGACCTTTTTGGCGTTCCAGCGCTTGGTCCATGACTTCTTGTCCATATTTTTCTACCGCCTCTTGGTGGTATTTTTGATGGTCTTGGTAGTTAAATCCAGCAAATTTCTCTTGAATGCTCATTTCTCTTTCTCCTTTTTGTTCTTGAATGGTTTTTTGCAAGGTTGAAATCAAGGTATCCAGATGTTCCCTTTCTCGAGTCAAATAGTCCAACTGCCTGGTCAAATGAGGCAATAAATCTGTCCTTTCTTCCTTTAATAGCTCTGCTATCTTTTCTAAAGAAAAACCTAGATACTTGTAATAAAGAATGACCTGAAGGCGTTCCAAATCCTCCTGACTGTAGGTTCGATAACCGTTTTCTGACTTTAAAGGAACTAAGAGTCCTATCTTGTCGTAGTGATGCAGGGTCTTAACAGAGACACCCGAAAGCTGCGCAGCTTCTTTTATATGGTACATGATTTCCTCCTTACAATGATAGTATAACCCCTCCCCTTAGGTCAGAGTCAAGCGTTTTTGCGAAATTTTTTACTTTATCATAACATGAAAATGGTTTTCTTGACAGACCTTAGAAAACATGATAGGATAGTCAAGTCTATCAATCAAAAGAAAGGCTCATTTTGAGTACTGATGAGGCTATTTGCCAAGGGCAGTAGCTTTTTCTTTTGTAATACTAATTTTAGGAGTTTAACTATGTCTGAAAAATCGCAATGGGGTTCTAAACTGGGCTTTATTCTGGCATCTGCTGGTTCAGCCATCGGACTTGGTGCTGTTTGGAAGTTTCCCTATATGACTGCTGCTAACGGTGGAGGGGGCTTTTTACTGGTCTTTCTCATTTCCACTATTCTAATTGGTTTCCCTCTTTTGCTAGCTGAATTTGCCCTCGGCAGAAGTGCTGGTGTCTCTGGGATTAAAACCTTTGGAAAACTAGGAAAGAATAGCAAGTACAACTTTATCGGTTGGATTGGTGCCTTTGCCCTTTTTATCCTCTTATCTTTCTACAGTGTTATCGGGGGATGGATTCTAGTTTATCTGGGTATTGAGTTTGGAAAATTGTTCCAACTTGGTGGAACGGGTGATTATGCTCAGTTATTTACTTCAATCATTTCAAATCCAGCCATTGCCCTAGGGGCTCAAGCTGCCTTTATCTTACTGAATATCTTTATTGTATCACGTGGTGTTCAAAAAGGGATTGAAAGAGCATCTAAGGTCATGATGCCCCTGCTCTTTATCATCTTTGTCGTCATCATTGGACGCTCCCTCAGTTTGCCAAATGCCATGGAAGGCGTTCTTTACTTCCTCAAACCAGACTTTTCTAAGCTGACCAGTGCTGGTCTCCTCTATGCTCTGGGACAATCTTTCTTTGCCCTCTCACTAGGGGTTACAGCTATGTTGACCTATGCTTCATACTTGGACAAGAAAACCAATCTAGTCCAGTCAGGGATTTCCATCGTAGCCATGAATATCTCGGTATCCATCATGGCAGGTCTAGCTATTTTCCCAGCCATGTCAGCCTTCAATATCCAGTCTGAAGGGGGACCAAGCCTGCTCTTTATTGTCTTGCCTCAACTCTTTGACAAGATGCCTTTTGGAACCATTTTCTACATCCTCTTCCTCTTGCTCTTCCTCTTTGCGACAGTCACTTCTTCTGTCGTTATGCTGGAAATCAATGTAGGCAATATCACCAATCAGGACAACAGTAAGCGTGCTAAATGGAGTGCCATTTTAGGAATCTTGACCTTCGTATTTGGAATTCCTTCAGCCCTATCTTACGGTGTCATGGCGGATGTTCACATCTTTGGGAAAACCTTCTTTGACGCTATGGACTTCTTGGTTTCCAATCTCCTTATGCCATTTGGAGCTCTCTGCCTTTCACTTTTTACAGGCTACATCTTTAAGAAAGCTCTTGCAATGGAGGAACTCCATCTCGATGAAAGAGCATGGAAACAGGGACTGTTCCAAGTCTGGCTCTTCCTTCTTCGTTTCATCATTCCAATCATCATCATCGTGGTCTTTATCGCCCAATTTATGTAATCAAAAAGGACTTGAGTAATGAACTCAGGCCCTTTCTTTTTTATGGATGACTAACAATCAATTCCAAACCTTGCCCTTCCAGAGTCCAAGCTTCAACATCACTTGGTAGGATAAAGTGGCTGCCTTTTTGGATTGGGTAGTTTTTTCCGTCAACAGTTAGCTGACCTTGACCAGCTAAGACACTGAATAAGGTGTAATCAGCTGTCTTCTCAAAATCAACTTTTCCAGTGATTTCCCACTTGTAAACTGCAAAGAAATCATTGGATACAAGGAGAGTGGAACGCAAATCATCTGCTTTGACAGTTACAGGACGGCTATTTGCAGGCTCACCAATGTTCAAGACATCAATGGATTTTTCAAGGTGAAGTTCACGCAAGTTGCCCTTGTCGTCCTTGCGGTCAAAGTCATAGACGCGGTAAGTTGTATCACTAGACTGTTGGGTTTCAAGGATCAAAATTCCTGATCCGATAGCGTGCATAGTTCCACTTGGCACATAGAAGAAATCTCCAGCCTTAACAGGTACTTTTGTCAACAAAGCATCCCAATTCTTGTCCTCGATTTGCTGGCAGAGTTCTTCTTTTGACTTGGCATTGTGACCGTAAATAATCTCTGAACCTTCATCCGCAGCGATGATATACCAGCATTCTGTTTTTCCGAGTTCGCCTTCATGCTCTAATCCATAAGCATCATCTGGGTGAACTTGGACACTGAGCCAGTCGTTAGCATCCAGAATCTTGGTCAAAAGCGGAAATACAGGCTCTGGACGATTGCCAAACAATTCACGGTGTTCTGCATACAAAGTTGCTAGGTCTGTTCCCTCGTAACGACCATTTGCCACCTTTGAAACTCCATTTGGATGAGCTGAGATGGCCCAGTATTCCCCTATTTTTTCACTTGGGATGTCATAACCAAACTCATCACATAGCTTGGTACCACCCCAGATTTTTTCTTGCATAACTGATTGTAAAAATAATGGTTCTGACATCTTGATCTCCTGTCTGATTTTTCTCCCTTCATTATAGCAAAAAGCTCCATCTAATTGAACTCTTTTTCACATCTTATAAAGTAGGGAGAAGATTTTGTAAAAATAGTGAACAAATGTGCTTTACTCAATACTTGCACCATTGCTGGCAATGACATTCTTGTACCAGTAAAAGGATTTCTTCTTGCTACGTTTGAGGCTTCCATAACCAGCATTATCTCGATCCACATAGATAAAGCCATAGCGCTTATTCATTTCCCCTGTGCCAGCTGAAACCAGATCGATACAGCCCCAAGTCGTATAACCAAGCAAGTCAACTCCATCTTGGTAAATGGCATCTCGCATAGCCTTGATATGAGCCTCTAAGTAAGCAATCCGATAGTCATCTGCTACATAACCATTCTCATCTGGCGTATCGATAGCGCCGAGTCCATTTTCTACGATGAACATGGGTTTTTGGTAACGTTCCCAGATGGCATTGAGGGTGATTCGAAGCCCAAGTGGGTCAATCTGCCATCCCCATTCTGAGGATTCAAGATAAGGATTTTTGAGAGAGGCAAAGACATTTCCAGCAGTTAATTCTTTAACTTCTGGATCACCTGAGGCCACTCGACTTGCATAGTAAGAGAAGGAAACAAAGTCAACAGTGTGATTCTTCAACAAGTCCAAATCCTCTGCCGTCATTTGAATCTCAATCCCCTCACGCTCCCACTGCTTCTTTGCGTAATTTGGGTATTCCCCACGCGCTTGAACATCAATGAAGAAGTAACTCTTGCGATCTTCCTCCATAGCAGCCCAGTAATCTCTCGGATGGGCTGTGTTAGGATAGTATTGCCCTGCTGCCAACATACATCCCACCTTGTTTTCTGGGTCAATTTCGTGGGCAATCTTAGTCGCCATGGCTGAAGCCACCAACTCATGGTGAGCCGCTTGGTATTTGACCTGTTCTTGATTTTCTCCTTCTTCAAAACAGAGCCCAGCTCCCATAAAGGGGCATGGAGAATCATGTTGATTTCGTTGAAGGTAAGCCAATATTTGACCAAACCCTTATAGCGGATAAAGAGGGTGCGACAAAGTTTTTCATAGAAGTCTAACATCCGACGATTGCGCCATCCACCGTACTCTTCAATCAAGTGCATAGGACAGTCGAAATGAGTAATGGTTACCAGAGGTTGGATTCCATACTTGTGGCACTCCTTAAATAAATCCTCATAAAAGGCTAGACCAGCTTCATTTGGCACTGTTTCGTCGCCCTTAGGAAAAATCCTAGTCCAAGCAATGGAAAGTCGATAAGTCTTAAAGCCCATCTCTGCAAAAAGAGCAATATCTTCCTTGTAATGATGGTACATATCAATGGCTTCTTTCGCTGGGTAAAAATAGCCCTCCTCAAACGAAAACATCTTTTTCTGACCTGTGATAATGGCTTCACGGTCTGCACCAATAGGTACAACATCCACGTTAACTAAACCACGCCCGTCTAAATTATAAGCACCCTCACATTGATTAGCTGCCGTAGCACCACCCCAGAGGAAACCCTCTGGAAATTGTAGTATTTCTGTCATCACTTTACCTCACTTGATTTGCTAGTTCTATTATACTAAAAAGGGGACAAAAAGTTTGGAACTATCTGGGTAATGATGTCCTGAGCTTGCTTTTATGTTTGATGCAAAAACAAGCAAGAGTTTGAGAATTTTGTTATAAAAATGTGAACTATCACAGTCTTGTGATAAGAAAAAGACCGGATTGCTCCGATCTTTTCAAGTTTCTCTCTATGAAAATCAAAGAATAAACAAGGCATCGAACCGCAGACAGTACTGAAGTACGACAAGGTGAAGATAACATAGTTTACATTTGATTTTCGACGAGAGAAATTATTTAATTGCGCGTGATTGCAAACCTTCTTCTTCCAAGAAGAGGCGGAATGGTACGAGTTCTTCTGCTTCGTATTTTTCCTTGAAAGCTTTGATTGCTTCTTCTGAGTGAAGTTTTGGATCCAATTCAAGTACTTCTACTGGAAGTGGACGGTGTTCAGTGATGCGAGCATCGATAACAACAGTTTTACCTTCTTTGCTCAATTTAACAGCTTCTGCAACAACTGCATCGATGTCTTCGATACGGTCAACTGTAAATCCAACAGCTCCTTGAGCTTCAGCGATTTTCGCATAGTCAGCATTAGGGAAGTCACAACCAAACAAGTGTTTGTTTGTGTCTTCGTATTTGTCCTTGATGAAGGCATATTTACCATTTGAGAAGACAACGTTGATAACTGGAAGGTCGTATTGAACGTTTGTGATAACGTCTGGGTAGCACATGTTGAATGCACCGTCACCCATGATGTTCCATACTTGGCGATCTGGATTGTCTTTCTTAGCAGCGATACCTCCAGGAAGGGCAATACCCATTGTCGCAAAGAGTGGAGATGTACGCCACATGTTCTTAGGTGTCATGTGAAGGTGACGAGTAGATGTTTGAGTAGTGTCACCTACGTCGATTGAATAGATAGCGTCTTGATCAGCATGTTTGTTGATTGCATTGTAAACTTGATACAATTGCAATTCACCCTCAGTTTTACCTTCGAGTTTGTTCATGTAATCACGCCAGTTTTGGTTATTCTTAACGTTTGCACGCCACCATGGAGTAGATTCAACTGGATTCACTTTGTCAAGGATTGCTTTCGCTGCTTGACCTGCATCACCAAGGATTGAAGCGTCTAGGGCATGACGTTTACCAAGTTTGTAAGGGTCGATATCCACTTGGATGAATTTTTCAGTATTCTTGAATGCTTCGTAAACTTCAGCAAATGGGAAGTTTGAACCAAGGAAAAGAACTGTGTCTGCTTCAAAGACCACTTCGTTGGCTGGCTTCCAACCAACACGGTAAGCAGAACCTGTCAAACCTTCATAGTTCCATTCAAAGGCTTCAAAGTTTTTACCAGTTGTGATGATTGGTGCTTTGATTTTACGTGACAATTCAGTAATCACTTCACCAGCTTTAACACCACCGTAACCAGCATAGATAACTGGACGTTCAGCATTGTTCAAGATTTCAACAGCTTTGTCGATTTCAACTTCGTTCAAAGCAGGAGCGATAAATGAACGCTCGTATGAACCTGATCCATAGTATGAGTTTTCGTCAATTTCTTGGAAACCGAAGTTTACTGGGATTTCAACAACAGCTGGACCTTTTTTAGAAACTGCAGCACGGCAAGCTTCGTCAATAACTTTTGGCAATTGCTCAGCGTAAGCTACACGTTTGTTATATACAGCGATACCGTTGTACATTGGGTTTTGGTTCAATTCTTGGAAAGCATCCATGTTGAGTTCGTTAACTGGACGTGATCCAAGGATTGCTAGGAATGGAGTGTTATCCATAGCTGCATCGTAAACACCGTTAATCAAGTGAGTCGCACCTGGACCACCTGAACCAACTGCAACCCCGATTGAGCCGCCGAATTTAGCTTGCATAACCGCTGCAAGAGCACCTGTTTCTTCGTGGCGAACTTGCAAGAAGCGGATATCTTTATCTTCAGCCAAAGCATCCATCAATGAGCTGAGTGTTCCAGATGGGATACCGTAGATTGTGTCTACGCCCCATGTTTTCAATACATTAAGCATTGCTGCAGATGCAGTAATTTTCCCTTGAGTCATAATGATAACTCTCCTTCAAATATTTTTAAATCTACTAAAAAAAGTTTCATATAGTTTTTGAAAACGTTTCAGTAAATTTTTACAATACTAATTTATCACATTTATTTTGACTTTACTAAGAATCTGCTCAGAAGTTTTTATTCTCTATTACAGTACAGTTTGAAAACGTTTTTAGTTTCTGTTTTATAATAAAAAGCGAGCAAGCCCGCTTTTAATCTATTTTACTAAAGTTTAGTAAGAGTGAACTAGTCAGAACAGATACAGAACTAAAGGCCATGGCTAGACCAGCTAGTTCTGGATTGAGGACTAGTCCAACACCAGAAAAGACTCCTGCTGCAATCGGAATTCCGGCGACATTGTAGATAAAGGCCCAGAAAAGATTGAGCAGAATTCGATTAAAGGTTTTCTTACTCATGTCAAAGGCACGAACCACTCCTAGGAGGTTATTAGTTGTCAACACCAAATCTGCTGACTCGATGGCAATATCCGTTCCAGCTCCCATAGCAATCCCCACATCTGCTACACTAAGGGCAGGAGCGTCATTGATACCGTCCCCAACAAAGGCTACTTTGCCAGCCGCTTGTAGTTTATGGATTTCATGAGCTTTTTCTTCTGGCAAGACACCTGCAATGACCTCTTCGATTCCGATTTGATCTGCAATAGCACGCGCCACACCAGCATTGTCTCCCGTCAGCATGACTGTTTTAAGACCTCGTTTTTTCAACTGACTGATGGCAAGCTTAGCATTTTCCTTAGGAATATCTTGCAGAGCAAGCAAGCCTTTGATTTCATTCTCAACAGCCAAGAACACAACTGTCTTAGCTTCTTTTTCCAGTTCTTCTAGTTTTTCTTGATAAGTGCTAGAAATGTTCATGCCATCCAGCATTTTAGCATTTCCAAGCAGAACTTGTTTTCCATTGATTTGCCCTGAGACACCTTTTCCGTGCAAGGCTTGAAAATTTTCAACAGTTTGAAGCTCAAGTCCAGCTTCACTCGCTCGTTTCACAACGGCTTCAGCCAGTGGGTGTTGAGAAGCTTCTTCCAAGGAAGCTGCCAATCCAAGCACTTCTACTTCGTCGCCGATGATATCTGTGACCACAGGTTTCCCTTCAGTCAAAGTCCCGGTCTTATCAAAGACGATAGTTTGAACTTTCTGGATTTCCTGTAGAACCGTTCCATTTTTGAGGAGAACTCCCATCTTGGCACTGCGACCTGTCCCCACCATAAGGGCTGTCGGTGTTGCAAGTCCCAATGCACAAGGGCAGGCAATAATCAGAACTGCTACTCCATAGAGAAGCGAAGACACAAAGCTCGCTCCAAGCACAACTACACTATCCCTGAGCAAGACGAACCAAACCCAAAAGGTCACAATCCCTAAAATGACAACTGCTGGGACAAAAATACCTGAAATCTTATCCGTCAAATCCTGAATCGGCGCACGACTTGTCTGAGCTTTCTTCACAAAATCCACAATCTGAGCCAAAACAGTCTCTGAACCAACTTTTTCTGCTCTAAAAACAAGTGTTCCACTATTATTGATGGTTGAACCAATGACGGTATCTCCAACTGTCTTGTCCACTGGCAGGCTCTCACCTGTCACCATAGACTCATCAATACTAGAGATACCTTCTACTACGACACCATCAACCGCAATCTTTTCACCGGGACGCACTCGAATCAGGTCACCTACCTTGACTTGCTCCAAAGGGACTTGAACATAGTTATCCTCACGCAAGACTTCTGCAGTTTTAGCCTGCAAGTCAAGTAATTTCTCCACAGCTTGGGAAGTATTTTTCCGCATTTTCTCCTCAAAAACGGCTCCCATAAGAACGAAGAAGAAGATAAAGGCAGCACTTTCAAAGTAAACAGGGAGACCTGCAAAGAGGGCAACTAAGCTATAGAAATAGGCTACTAGGGTTCCCAGAGCAACCAAGGTATCCATGTTGGCATTGTGCTTTTTAAAACTAGCCCAAGCACTTTGGATATAAGGACCACCTGCTACTAGCATAATCGGTGTTGTGGCTAAAAAGGTGCCCCAACGCATGACTTGGTGACTCATTCCTCCTGTCGACATCCCAATCATGAGGATCACAAGAGGCACAGTAAAGATACTAGTAATCCAAAAACGCTGTAAAAGTGATAGAGATTTTCGAGTCTTCTCAACAACTGTATAGCTTCCCTTTTGCATCTTCATGCCACAAGAAAATTCATGTTGGCCTAATTCTTGAGGTGTAAAACGAATTACCTTCTCTTCATCAACGCCTATTGGTTCCAAGATGCCTTCTTCTTCAAACAGAATTTCCTTGTAACAGTTTAAAGGAGTTGCTCGATGAAAGGTAATCTCAGCTGGAATTCCCTTTTGAAGCTGGATATGGGCTGGATGATAGCCTTTGTCTGCCGTGATACGGATTTTTTGAACACCATTTTCAAGACTTGCTTTTACAATTTCAGTCATATCATTCTCCTATTCTACAATCATCTTGCCGTGCATCATATTCATGCCACAAGAGAAACCATACTCTCCAGCCTGCTCAGGCGTGATTTCCACTACATACTCTTCCCCCATTGTCAGGTCCGCATGCACACCAAAGTCTGGAAAAACAATTTGGTCCAGACAGGGTGAAGGGTCCTTACGGTCAAAGACAATGCGGGCTGGCACTGATTTTTTGAGGATAATCAACTCAGGCGTATAGCCCCCCATGACCTCCACTCGAATCTCTTGGTAGCCCTTTTTTTGCTGGGCCTTTTGTCCAGATTTTTCAGGCTTTTTGAAAAACCAAAACAAGATAAAAGCGATAAGGGCAATACAAATAATGGTTACAATACTATTTAACATGACGTCTCCTTTACATACAATTACATTTTACTTTTGTTACAGCGCTTGATTTCTTCTCTGAAATCACAGCTTCCAAGTCTTCTAAGTCAGCCTGAGTAAAATCACATTCAGCAATCAAATCAGCCAACAAGTTCTTAATCCTACGGGAACAAACTTTATCTTTAATATCTTGGACAAGCAAGTCTCGACTTTGGTCCAAAGTTAAAAGGGCTGAATAGACAAAGGACTTGCCTTCTTTTTTCCGAGTCAAACACTCTTTCTCAACCAAACGAGCCAAAAGAGTTTGAATGGTTGACTTGGACCAGTCGAACCGCTCCGCCAGAACCCTGATCAAATCCGTACTGGTTTGCTCTCCTTGCATCCAAATAATCTTCATGACCTGCCATTCTGCATCTGAAATCTGCATAATCACACCTCCTAAATCTACATTTGTCGATTACAGTTATTAGTATACTCCTAAAATCTACATTTGTCAATTATAAAATTAATCTTTTCTTTGAAAAATAGAATTTTAATCATTTGAAAAACGATTTGCAGTCAAATCTTACTATATAAACTATAAAAATATGCTATACTAAAGAAAAAAGAAAACAACCACTAGGGGTGCGTAAAGCTGAGATTAACGACTGTTAGACCCTTTGACTCAATCTAGGTAATGCTAGCTGATGGAAGTGGAAATGATAATGGGGACTAGCAGTCTTCTATTGCCTTTCTAAAACAGACTAGCTTGTTCTTAAGAATACAAACTTCAGTTGGTTGGGAGGTTTTAGATGACTTATTTACCCGTTGCTTTGACCATTGCAGGGACTGACCCTAGTGGTGGTGCTGGCATTATGGCTGATTTAAAGTCGTTCCAAGCTAGAGATGTCTATGGAATGGCCGTTGTGACCAGTCTTGTCGCTCAAAATACCAGAGGCGTTCAATTAATCGAGCACGTTTCTCCTCAAATGTTGAAAGCCCAATTGGAGAGTGTCTTTTCGGATATCAAGCCTCAGGCTGTAAAAACTGGGATGTTGGCAACTACCGAAATTATGGAAATCATCCAGCCCTATCTTAAAAAGCTGGATTGTCCCTATGTCCTTGACCCTGTTATGGTCGCAACAAGCGGAGACACCCTGATTGATACCAGTGCCAGAGACTACCTAAAAACAAATCTGCTTCCCCTTGCAAGTATTATCACTCCCAATCTTCCTGAGGCAGAAGAAATTGTTGGTTTTTCAATCCATGATCCTGAAGACATGCAGCGTGCTGGTCGCCTGATTTTAAAAGAATTTGGTCCTCAGTCTGTTGTTATTAAAGGTGGTCATCTCGAAGGCGGTGCTAAGGATTTCCTCTTTACCAAGGAGGACCAATTTGTCTGGGAAAGTCCACGAATTCAAACCTGTCACACCCATGGTACTGGATGTACCTTTGCTGCAGTGATTACTGCTGAACTAGCCAAGGGGAAAACCCTCTATCAAGCTGTCGATAAAGCCAAGGCCTTTATCACGAAAGCCATCCAAGACGCCCCTCAACTCGGTCATGGTTCTGGCCCAGTCAACCATACAAGCTTTAAAGATTAAAAAAACTCTCTAGTTCCCACTTTAAGGGAATTAGAGAGTTTTTATACTCTTCGAAAATCTATTCAAACTACGTCAGCTTTATCTGCAACGTCAAAGCTGTGCTTTAAGCAACCTGCGACTAGCTTCCTAGTTTGCTCTTTGATTTTCATTGAGTATTAATTAGAAAATAATGTCATCCAACTTTGTTAAAAAGGCTTGCGTTTTTGCCTCTACATCTTCTGCTTGCATCAGATCGCGTACTACTGCTACTCCAGCTATACCCGTGCCGATAAGTTGGTCAATATTCTCTGATGTCAAGCCGCCAATAGCAACTACTGGAATGGCGATCCTTTGGCAAATTGTTTTCAAGGTTGAAATCAGGGTGATAGGAGCATTTTCCTTGGTCGTAGTCGGGAAAATTGCTCCTGTCCCCAAGTAATCCGCACCTCCTTCTTCTGCCTCAAGGGCTCTTTTTACTGTTTTAGCTGTGACACCGAGGATTTTTTCAGGGCCCAAGACTTGTCTGGCAACCGAAACTGGTAACTCATCGTCTCCGATATGCAGACCAGCAGCATCAACTGCGAGACAGATATCCAAGCGATCATCGATTATCAAGGGTACCTGATAGGCATCTGTTATTTCCTTGACTTGCTTTGCTAGTTGATAATATTGATTGGTTGTAAGATTTTTTTCTCGTAATTGGATTATGGTAACGCCTGAACGGCAAGCTTTCTCAACTTTTTCAAGAAAGCTTGCCAAGGAATCTTGATAGCGATTGGTTACCAGATACAGTCTAAGTGCCTCTCTATTCATAAATATCTCCTTTAATGGCATCTAGCCAGTTTTCATCTCTTTTGAGGAGCGAAAGCTGATTGAGAACTTGGTAACGAAAATCTTCCAATCCCATTCCTTGAACAACTATTCTCTCAGCAGAGATATTGAGATAAGAAACCGCTAGGCAGGAAGCTTCAAAGCCAGTCTTTCCTTGGCTGAGAAAAACGGCTGTCAAGACTCCAACCAAGTCTCCTGTCCCTGTTATCCAGTCTAATTCTGCACAGCCATTTCCCAGTACAGCGACCTGATTCTTCGAAACGATGAGGTCCTTAGGACCAGTAACTAAGAATGACATACCTGGATAGGTCTGACACCAGTCTTTCAAGACTTGAAGTAAATCCTCAGTTTCTTGATCTTTAGCACTCGCATCGACCCCAACGCCGTGGTGTTTTAAGCCAACAAGACTTCTAATTTCTGACATATTTCCTTTAAGGACCGTAGTTCTATAGTCTAAAAGGTCTTTAACTAAGCTCTTACGAATGGATGAAGCCGTTACGCCAACCGCATCTACTACCATTGGGAGAGAAACTTGAGCTGCATAAGAAGCTGCCAAACGGATTGCTTTTTCCTTCTCAGCTGACAAATGCCCCAAATTGATGAAGAGAGCCTGACTTTGCTTAGTAAAATCAAGAACCTCACGAGGGTCATCTGCCATAACTGGTTTACATCCCAGAGCCAAAATCCCATTTGCTAGCATCTCACAGGAAATCTCATTGGTAATGCAGTGAATGAGGGAATTCGCTTCCAGAGGAAAGGGATTTGTAAATGCCTGCATCAGTCTATCCTTTCATCAAAGAAATATCCCTGCACTTTTTTAAAGAATCCCTGCTTGATTAAAAATCGAAAGGCAATAAAGGAAATCGCTGTACCAATCAAGGTTGCTCCGAAAAATCGAGGAGTATAGATAAACCAGCTAAGCTTTGCAGCTGATCCTGTAAAGAGTACCATAACAGGATAGGAAACAATTGAACCAATAATACCTGTTCCCACAATTTCTCCTAGAGCAGAATAATGAAATTTTCGACCGTATTTATAAAAGAGACCTGCTAGAAGGGCTCCAAAAGTCGCTCCTGTGAGAGCTAAAGGCGGAATCCCTTGAGTCGTCATACGGATAAAGGCTGTGACTGTAGCCATAGCCAAAGCATAAATAGGTCCCATCATGATTCCTGCTAGAATATTGACTACACTGGACATCGGTGCCATTCCCTCAATCCGAAAGATAGGCGTAAGGACTACATCAAGGGCAATCATCATGGATAAAATGGTTAATTTGTGAACTTGTAATTGGTGCTTTCTCATATTTCTATTCTTCTCCTATTTCTAAAGACTGTAAATCGCTCTTCCATGTCTGGTGTTGGTAGGCCATTTCCCAAAACTTAGCTTCCATATGAACACTGATATGAAAGGCATCTAGCATTTTTTGCTTGTCTGTCTCGTCACTTTCTCGATAGAGTTGATTGACCAGAGTTTCTTCCTCTCTGATCTGCTGCTCCAACTCATCCGTAATATAAGTTTCAATCCATCGCTGGTAGAGAGGATTGGGTGACGGTTTAAGATTAAGGGATTTGCCTATATCATGGTATAACCAAGGACAAGGCAGCAAACTTGCAAAAGCGATGGCTTGATTTGCTTCTTCAAATTGCCGATAAATATGAGAGATATAATGATAGCAGGTTGGAGCGATTGGATCTTGCTCCATTTCCTGGTCGCTGATTTCCAATTCCTTGAAAAATTGTTGGCGGATAAATAACTCACCCTCCACTAGACTCTGAGCATTTTGTTTCAAGAGTCTCTTCATCTCTTGATTGGAAGTCTTTTCAGCCAAGAGATGATAGGCTTCTGAGAAGGCCTTAAGATAGTAAGCATCCTGAATCAAGTAGTAGCGGAAAATTGCAGGTTCTAAATTTCCCTCTTGCAACTGTAAAACAAAGGGGTGATGAAAGGAGGCCTGCCAAGCTTCCTTGGATAATTCCATCGCAATATCTGTAAATTCCATAATATCTCCTTTATAAAAATAGACTGGTTTGAAGCAATAAAAAGAAAAGTAGGTAGATTAATTTTGTTTTTTTAGGAATATAAAAAGTCCGATAGCTATTCTCCACCTGTGCATGTTCGTCATATCCATGAGCCGACAGAGCTCTCAGGTAAAGATGGCGCCATCTAAAAACCGTCATCAGAACCTTACTGTAAATCAAGGGAGACCAAAAATGCAGTTCTTGACCACGTAATAGGCAAGCTTCCTTAAGGTACTTGATTTCTTGCTGAATGAGGGGGAAGGAATTGAATACCACAATCAAGGCATAGGACAAAGAACGTGATAACCCCTTTTGAGCCAAGTACAAGAGAAGCTCTTTTAGGGCAATAGAGGAAACAAAGACAAGGCCAATACAAACCGTCACAAAAGCCCTCGTTCCAAGCATCACTGCCTGCGAAGCATCCCCATGTAACTGAACTGCCCAGTAGTTGGCCAAAGATGGCAAAATGGCGAGCAGAATCATCCAAGCTAACATTTTAAATCGACGGTAATAGAGCATAAAGAGAATGCAAAATGTGGCTACCGAAAGATTCAGAGCAATGGAAGGAATGAAAGATGTTTCCAAAGATAAAATCAGCAAGAAGAGACTGATAATCGGTGTCTGGGTTGCTACTTTGACCATACTATCTCACCTCCCCTTGAGTATTGCTACTCTGAGATGTGAGCGGTTTGGTGATAGTCACTTCGTTCACATGACTGAGCCCCTGACTAGACATCTCAATCCAATAATCAACCACAGAAATCAAGGGATCTAAACGATGGCTAATAATCAGAAAACTTCTTCCTTGATTTCTCTCTTCCACAATCCACTGACAAAAATAATGGCAGGCTCTATCTTCCAAACCAGCAAAAGGTTCATCTAGCAAGATTACAGAAGCCTTGCTGGTCAAGATGGTCAAAAGCTGAAGAATCTTTTGCTGGCCACCACTTAATTGATAGGGACTCCTATCGAGTGCCTGCTCCAGATCAAAATACCGTAAAGCTTGAAGAATTCGCTGATTTCTTTCAGAATCAGGTCTGTCTAATTGAAGTTCCTCTTGCAGACTGACTCTGATAAACTGCTTCTCAGCTTCCTGAACAACACCCGTCAGGTCACGATACAAACTCTTTTTCTTTTTCAGTACTGTCCCCTTCCAGCTAATGCGCCCCTTATACTTTTGAAATTGAAGAATGGAACGAAAGAGGGTTGATTTCCCGACACCATTGTCACCCAAAATACAGGAGATTCCTTGGTAGAATGTAAAATCCGCAATTGAAAAGAGGGGACACTTCTCCAGCTCACAAGTCGTTCGATCCATATGAAACAGTTCTGAGCTAGAAGCAACTTTCTTTGAAGCAACCTGTGTCATCTCAGAGGTAGGGATTTGAAACATTTCTCTTAGTTGTCCGTCTCTTAGCTCCACCATATGGTCAATATAGGCTTCATAGTCCGTTAAATCATGGTCACACAAAATAACTGTCTTCCCATTAGAAGCCAACTCTTTTAGAATCTCCAAGATCTCTATCCTACTCTTGCGATCAATGGAAGCAAAAGGTTCATCCAAGAGATAGACCCTAGGATTCATAGCAAAGAGAACAGCCAAGGCAGCCTTTTGCTTTTCCCCACCTGATAAGTGATGAATTGGACGGTGCAAAATCGCCTTGCAGCGACATTGCTGGACTACCTCTGCTATTTTTGAATCAATTTCCTGAATGGGATGCCCAATATTTTCCAAGGTAAAAATCAACTCCTCAAACAAGCTCTCCATGGTAAATTGATGATTGGGATTTTGAAAGAGAATTCCAATCTTCTGGACACGTTCGATGATAGAAAGCTGACTGACCTCGCTCCCATCTATCAGGACTTGACCGCTATAAGGAAGAGAACTGACTTGGGCAATCATTTGAAAGAGGCTCGATTTTCCTGAACCACTGCTTCCAACTAACAAGGTAAAGGCTTGCGCATGAAATGTAAAATCAAGCAGCTCAGAGAAGATTGGGGACTGAATCGCTCGTAGTTCCAGCCCCATCTATGCCTTACCTCCAGCTGCAAACTGATGATAAAGTTTGACAATGGCACGAACCAAGATAGTACAGAAGAAAAAGACGGAAATAAAGCGCACCACAAGCAAGGAAAGCACAAAAGGAAGGGAGAAGGCGTAGTAACCTAACTTAATGTATTCATAGACAAAGCTAACAAGCGTAATCCCAATACTATTGGCAGTTAGAGAGAGCCAACTTTCATAGCGATTCTTGGTTACGATAAAACCAAGTTCACTTCCCAAACCTTGAACCAAGCCAGACAAAAGGGCACCTAGACCAAATTGACTACCATAAAGGACTTCAGCAAGCGCAGCTAGCACTTCTCCAATCGTTGCACTTCCCACTCTTGGAACAAAGATGGCAGCAATAGGCGCAGCCATACACCAGAGACCAAAGAGGATTTCATTGGCAAAGGCCTGCAAGCCAAGAGGCGCTAAAATCAGAGTAAGGATGTCAAACAGATAGCCAGATCCCACAAAAACGCCACCAAAAAAGATAGACAAGAAAGCAAGTAAAATAACATCTTTTAACTGCCATTTTTTCAACATAAAAAACTCCTTTATTTAAAGAAAAGTGGGGCATTCAAGGTGAGCTACCGAAAGACTTGCCGTCAAGCCTATCCTCTTTTGATAAACAAAAAAACTCCAATTACAAACGAGAATTAGAGTTTAGCATACAAGATTAGACAGCTCTTTTCGACATACGAAAAAAACCTTTTCACATTTCCCTTCGCCAGTCTTAACTGTATCAGGTTCAATGGGTATCATCTCAGCCTAAAGCACCCCAAATGTCTTTATTATTTTATTACTGGACTAGTATAACAGAATTTGAAAGCCCTAGCAAGATATTTGACCGAAAAATATATTTATATAGTTTGTTTGTTAATTCTTTTAAACTACATAAAAGTATTGAATCTGTCCTATAATTCATAGCCAATATCAAAAAAGGCTAATTCTAAAGCAACTGCTTGATTCCAGCGTTCCTGAAGTTCTGTCAAATCTTCTCTACCTTTCCCGACACGATTAAGTTCATCAACAAGAAATTGAACCCACTCTGCAAAGAAAGGACCTCTGTGGAGATTGATCCATTCCGAATGAATATAGGCTTCAGGTAGTGCCAAATCTTTAGAACCCCAGTCTAAATAGAGACCTTCTGCAATGACCAGCATAACCAAAAGATGGGCATAGTCTGATGAAGCCACTGCCGAATACATAAGATCCTGAAAGGCTTTTGTTACAGGATGCAAGGTCACTTCCAGATAGTCATTCTCAGATACTTTTAACTCTTTGAAAGCCTTTTGGAAATAACCGTCTTCATCTGCTTCAAGAAAGCCTAGTTGCTTGGCAAAACGAAGCTTGGATTCAAGTTGGTCTGCGTGGGCTACGCAAGCACCCAGCATGGATAAAAAGGCATCAAAGAAGTGATAATCCTGAATCAGGTAGTCTTTTAAGACCTTATTCTCAATTGTCCCCGCAAAAAGTTCCTTAACAAAACGATGATTGATTGCAGCCTGCCAATCCTTCTGACTGCTTTTTAATAATTCTTCAACAATCAAACCTGGCTCAAATGCATAGTCTTGTGTTTCCATATTTATTTTTCCTCTCTTTACTTGTTCGTAATCAACAAAACACCAAGAAAATCCTAGTTTTACTTGACCTTTTTAAAGAAAATCAAGGGCGTTCAAGAAGAGCTACCTAAATGCTTTGTATCGCCTTCATCCAGTTTATATAAACAAAAAACTCTAATTACAATCAAGAATTAGAGTTGACTTACACGATTAGACCGTTCATTTCGACATACGAAAAAAACGTTTCACATTTCCCTTCGCCAGTCTTAACTGTAGCAGGTTCAATGGGTATCATCTCAGCTTAAAGCACCCCAAATGTCTTTATTATTTAATTACTGGACCAGTATAGCAAAAAATGAAAGCCCTAGCAAGATATTTAACTGAAAAATATATTTATATAGTTTTCAATGGTGATTTATTCTTCCTATAGACGAAGAAAAACCTCCACATTCAGTGGAGGCAAGCTGTTTTATCAATACAATTTTAAGTCACGAGGGTCAACTGGGAAGGTTGGATTGTATGGGTTGTGACGAAGCTTGAAGTGTTTGACATCTTCAATAGTCTGAGTTCCAGACAATTGCATAACTGTCTTCAATTCCGCATTCAAGTGTTCAAAGACTTGGCGTACACCGACACTACCACCAAGGGCCAAGCCATAGATAACAGGGCGACCAATAGCTACCAAGTCTGCTCCTGAAGCCAAGGCTTTAAAGACGTGTTGACCACGACGAATACCTGAGTCAAAAACGATTGGCACACGTTTATCAACTGCTTCTGCTACTTCTTGAAGTGAGTCAAAGGCAGCTGGTCCACCGTCGATTTGGCGGCCACCGTGGTTGGTTACCCAGATACCAGAGGCTCCTGCAGCAAGCGAACGTTCAACGTCCTCACGGCATTGTGGCCCCTTGACATACACAGGAAGACCTGAGTATTCAGCGATAAATTCTACATCACGTGGAGATAGGCGTTGCTTAGCTGATTTATAAACAAAGTCCATTGATTTTCCAGCACCTTCTGGCAGGTATTCTTCAACAATCGGCATGCCAACCGGAAAGACAAAACCATTACGCTTATCAACCTCACGATTGCCCCCTACAGTAGCATCTGCCGTCAAGACAATCGCTTTATAACCTTCAGCCTTCACACGGTCCATGATATGGCGATTGATTCCGTCATCTTTACTAAAGTAAAATTGGAACCAATGAGGTGTCCCTTGAAGAGCTTCCGTAATTTCTGGAAGGTCGACAGTAGAGTAAGAGCTGGTTGTATAAAGAGAACCAAACTCATGCACACCACGCGCAGTAGCCACTTCACCCTGTTCATTTGCCAATTTATGGGCTGCAACAGGCGCCATAATGATTGGTGAAGACAATTTTTCACCTGCAAATTCAATCTCTGTACTTGGATTTTCTACATTGCAAAGTGTATGCGGAACAATGAGTTTGTGGTTAAAGGCACGAATGTTCTCGCGTAAAGTGAAAGTATCTTCCGCTCCACTAGCGATATAGCCAAATGCTGCTTTAGGAATAACCTGTTGCGCCATAGGCTCCAAATCATAGGTATTGATGAAATCTACATGGCCTTCTGCATTGCTTGTTTTGTATGACATAAAATGCCCTCCTTAATAAGTAAGCGTTTACTTTGTATATTACAAAAATATCTTAACTCTTTTTTCAAAACTTTTCAAATATTTTGTTTGGAAATTTCATACTTTCAATCATTTTACAGAGATAATTAAAAATGATAAACTTTCTTAAGTTATGGAAATTCAAATAATCTTTTCATTTTCTAGTATAAAGAAGAAATCAGGTAATCCTAGTGACTACCTGATTTTCTATGTTTTAAGCATTTTGCCAATTTTCTTGGTCTTCTTTAAATCGTTTTAGAAGGTCCAATCCTTCTGGTGTGATATAGCCTTCTTCTTGGGCTAGATGGATGAGCTCACTGTAGTTTGAAAGTGTCACCAATTTCACGCCAGCATCCGCAAAGTTCTTATCTGCCTTTGGCAATTGGTAGCTGAAAATCGCTACTACTCCAAGCACATCTGCTCCTTCGCGTTTAGCGGCTGCTACGGCCTCAAGAACAGAACCACCTGTTGAAATAAGATCTTCAACCACTACCATTTTTTGACCTTGAGCTACGCGACCTTCGATTTGGTTACCAGCTCCGTGGTCTTTTGGTTTGCTACGGATATAGGCAAATGGCAAGTTCATCTTATCAGCAATGATAGCTCCGTGTGGAATCCCTGCTGTCGCAGTTCCTGCAATCACTTCAACCTCAGGAAAGGCTTCTTTAATAGCATCCACAAAGCCATTTTCAATTAGGGTACGAGTTTCTGGATAGGCAAGGGTCACACGGTTATCCGTATAAATGGGTGACTTGATACCAGATGCCCAAGTGAAAGGCTCCTCTGGTTTGAGGTAAACTGCTTGAATTTTCAAGAGGTGGCTAGCGATATCTTTAGCAAGTGTCATGGTATTCTCCTTTTATTTTTCTAATCTAGTTCTTTAATTCCAGTCCTGTGCCCATTCATCCTTGATGGCATGATAAGCTGCAACAGGATCCTCAGCTTGGGTAATAGGACGTCCCACTACGATATAGTCACTACCAATTTGATAGGCATCAGTAGGTGTCATGACGCGTTTTTGGTCTCCAACAGCAGCTCCCTGAGGGCGAATCCCTGGTGTCAGACAGATAAAATCTGGATTGGTGGCCTGCTTGATGAGTTGAACTTCCTGAGCCGAGCAAACGACACCATCCAAGCCAGCTTCAGCTGTCTTCTTGGCATAGTGGATCACAGACTCTTGCAGGCTGGTTTGAATATTTTGAAAGTCCTGCATCTGAGCTTCTGATGTTGATGTCAACTGCGTTACAGCGATCAATTTGGCTTGACTCCCAAGACCTTCACGCGCAGCCTTCATCATCTCTACACCACCAGCCGCATGAACATTGGTCATATCGACACCAAGCTGAGACAAGACCTTCATGGCTGACTTGACTGTATTGGGAATGTCATGAAGTTTGAGATCTAAAAAGACACTGTGACCCTGACCTTTCAAGTAAGACACAATTTCAGGACCCGCTGCATAATAGAGCTCCATCCCTACCTTGAGATAAAGGCTTTCTTCTGCTGGGAAAAGAGATAAAAATTCCTTGACCGCCTCAAAACTAGGAAAATCAAGAGCAATAACTGGACGATGTTCTCGCATAGGTTTCTCCTTTTACCTTTGCTAGTGAGAGAGTCTGGTCAACAGAAGCCACAAAAAAAGGAACCTGCCAACAGCAAGGTTCCACGAAAAATGGGTAGTCTCCACCCTTTCACCGTCTAACCTTAGCTGCCTCTCTGGACTGCTTTAAAGGTTTTTTACTATTCTATTATTTCTACTAAAACTTGTCAAGTAAAAACATGGCAACTAAAGAGCTATAGGAGAAAAGCTAAACCTAGCGACGCGATGAACGCTGATTTGTTTGGTTTCGATTGCTCTCTTCCTCCAATTTTTTCTTCTCTTCTTCCAATTTATTCTGCTGTTCTTCCAGCCTTTTCTTCTCTTCCTCTTTCTGTTTCTTCTCAGCTTCTTTGGCCTCTTGTTTGGCTTTTTCCTCAGCCTCCATAATTAATTTATCCGCCACAGTATAACTGTAAATTCCAGCTTCCATGTCGACCACACTTGGTTCTGACAATTGAGGCTTGATCTTGCTGTAATAAGGCAGTTTCTTACTCATTTCAGATAGAGGAACCAAGACCTCGTCCGAATCATTCATGGTTAATCGAATTAAATCTGAAGTCACCTTGCTTGGGGCTAGCTCCACCTTTTGGATAGTAGCCTTGAGTTCCGGGCTAATTTGAGAAAGTTCTGAGACAAAAGCCTTGATTTGTTCACTATCATTAAAGAGAACAGACAAATAAGTTTCTGGTAGACTGACCAAGCTCACAGAACTAGTCTCAAGCTGACCACTGGATAGAATAGGATAATGATTTTCACCAGAAATATAGTAGGCCACAATATCGTATTCCTTGACCTTGATAGTAAACTTAGTTGGAAATTGATAGACAAGCTGAGCTGATTCAACCCAATAGTTAGACTTAATCTGCTCTTCATATTTTGCCTTGTCTAGCAGAAGGTTAATCGTATAATCTGAATCCTGAATGCCTGAAGCCTGTCGAATATCATCAGCCGTAGTTTGAACCGTTCCCTCAATACGGATATCCTTCATGGTCGCATAAGGACTGAGTAAGTAGGCAGAGACAATCAATAAAAGCAGACTTGGAAATAAAATCGTTAAGGCTCGTAAGATATGGAGGCCAGGAATCTTTGCTTTGGCTGATTTTTCTTTTGTAGCCTTTTTAGCAAGCTTTTTATCCTGTTCCTCGTTCTCTGTAGACTTTGATTTCTCTTTGGATACTTCTTTTTTGACGTCTTCTGACTCTTCTGCTTTTTCTTCCGCATCTTCCTTGGCTGATTCTTCATCTTCTGGGTCCGCTTCACTCTCCGAGCCCTCCTTGTCCTCTGACTTCTCAGATTCTTCTCCCATTCGAGCTTGTCTTTCTTTTTCCTTCTCCTCAGCTAGGGTTGCCTCTTCTTCAGCCTTCTTTTTTAGATATTCTTGGTTTCGTTTCTGCCATTCTGATAACTCTTTAAATTCTTCGAGGATTTCTTTGTCCTCATTTTTCTTATCTTTTGACATTTACTTTCCTTATGATAAATCTTTTTTCAATAATTGATAAAAATCTGCTAGAGATTTCAATTCCTTAGAAGTCTTCATCTTAGCTTGGTAATCTTCCTTGTGGCTTAGTAAGTGAGAAAGCTTCTCTTCCAAACTATCCAAGGTTAAATCGCTTTCTTGAAGCTCTTCTGCATAGCCTTTCTTAACAAAGTAAGCCGCATTTTCAATCTGGTCTCCACGACTAGCTTCCCTACCAAGTGGCACAATAACATGTAATTTTGCCATGGCCAAGAGCTCAAAAATCGTATTGGCACCACCACGCGTCACAACAATGTCAGCCAATTCCATCAAGGGTTGATAGAGATTGGTCACATAGTCAACACGAAAGAGATTTTGGCTCAACTCGTTCAGACTAGAATCTCCAGTTAAATTGATAATATTGTAGCGCTCTGTCAGTTCTTTCTTATGGTCTGTCACCAATTGGTTAAAGACACGAGCACCTGCAGAACCACCGACAAACAATACAGTTGGCAATTTGGGATTAAAATGGGTTTGGATATCCACCAATTCATCCGGTTCTGGAGTGTTTTGGTCTGAAACCTTGGTCACTGCTCCCACATGCTCAACCTTAGCCAAACTTGAAGCTTGCTCAAAGGTTGAATACATCTTCGTCGCAAATTTATAGGCGATTTTATTGGCCAAGCCCATGGACAAGTCAGATTCGTGAATAAAGACAGGCACTCCTGACACACGTGCTGCGATAACAGGCGGTACTGAGACAAAGCCTCCCTTTGAAAAAAGAGCCTGTGGACGAAGTCGCAACATGATAAAGAGCGATTGGACAATTCCCCAGCCAACTTTGAAGACATCCAGCATATTTTGCCAAGAGAAATAGCGACGCAATTTCCCAGTCGCAATGGAATGGAAGGTAACATCCAAACCTGACTTGAGGATTTCTTGGTGTTCGATACCACGCTTGTCCCCGATATAGTGGACTTCCCAACCATCTTCGATGAACTTGGGCATTAACAAAAGATTGAGGGTGACGTGTCCAACCGTCCCCCCACCTGTAAAGACAATTTTTTTCATATTATTCCTTTAACTCCGCTACTGTGTCGATAAAGAGGTCGCCACGTACTTCAAAGTTAGCATACATATCCCAGCTAGCATTGGCAGGACTGAGAAGAACCACATCTCCTTGAGTCGCAAGCTCATAGGCCTTGCGGGTCGCATCTGCAATATCAGTCGCATCCACATATGCGACACCAGCCTTGTCTGCTGCCCGTTTGACACGTTCTGCAGACTGACCAAGGATAACCATCTTCTTGAGTCCAGTAATGTCTGGCACCAACTCGTCAAACTCATTGCCACGGTCCAAACCACCTGCAATCAAGATGACCTTGCTGTTGTCAAATCCTGACAAGGCTTTTTGAGTCGCCAAGATATTGGTTGACTTGCTATCATTATAGAATTTGACACCCTTAATTTCATCCACAAATTGGAGACGGTGTTTGACACCACCAAAGGCTGAAAGAGTTTCCTTGATGGTTTGGTTGTCTACACCACGGAGCTTGGCTACTGCAATAGTCGCAAGGGCATTTTCCACATTGTGGCTACCTGGAACACCGATTTCACTAGCTGCCATAACCACTTCTCCACGGAAGTAGAGTTGACCATCTTCCAAATAAGCTCCATCAACCTTTTCAAGTGTTGAAAATGGAACAACAGTGGCTTGTGTTTTGCTAGCCAATTCTTTTGCCAAGTCTTGGTTAAAGTTCAAGACAAGAAAATCATCCGCTGTCATCTTGTTTTGAATATTCCACTTAGCTGCCACATACTCTTCAAAAGAACCGTGGTAGTCGATATGAGTTGGCATGAGGTTGGTAATAACCGCAATCTCAGGATGAAATTCTTGAACGCCCATCAGTTGGAAAGAAGAAAGTTCCATGACAAGAGTGTCCTTGTCTGACGCAGTTTGGGCCACTTGACTAGCTGGATAGCCGATATTCCCTGATAAAAGACCATGTTGTCCAGCAGCAGTCAAAACTTCTCCAATCATGGTCGTTGTGGTTGTTTTCCCATTTGAACCAGTAATACCAACAATCGGTGCTTCTGAAATCAAGTAAGCCAATTCCACCTCAGTCAAGACTGGAATACCTTTGGCCAAAGCCTTTTCAATCATGGGATTGCTGTAAGGGATACCTGGATTTTTCACCATAAGGGCAAACTCTTCATCCAAGAGTTCCAAAGGATGACCGCCTGTGATGACCTTGATCCCTTCTTCCAGCAAACTTTGGGCAGCTGGATTGTCCTCGAAAGGCTTCCCATCATTTACTGTCACAATAGCTCCTAGCTTGTCCAACAAACGAGCTGCAGATTCACCAGACTTGGCCAAACCTAAAACAAGAACTTTCTTATTTTTAAATTGATCTATTACTTTCATGTCTCGAACTCCATTTCTACTCTTACTATTTTACCATTTTTATGGAAATAATTCTAAACGAAAATGCTAAGATTAGGCATTCTAACAAGCAAAAAGAGAGCCGAAACTCTCTTTTTATCTTCTTTTACTTTTATTGACCGACATGAGGGTAATATCTCGCAAGCTAAAGTATGCTAGGAAGAGCATAGCAACTGCGATGAAGAATTCTGTCGGTAGCTGAAAGATTTGCAGGACAGACAGCATGAGCAAAATCAAAAGTGCTACGAAAGCAAAGACGACAAGGACGATATTGACTGTCCCTTTAATGCTTTCTGGTGTCGCAAATACATAGAGTAGTAATAAGAGGATTCCTATGATTAAATAAACCATCTTTATCTCTTTCTAGCTCTTATTCAGCTGATTTTTTCTTCTTGTTAGCTTTCTCACGCTCTGCCTTGTTAAGGATTTGTTTACGCAAACGGATAGACTCAGGCGTTACTTCCATGTACTCATCATCGTTCAAGAACTCAAGAGACTCTTCAAGCGTCAAGATACGAGGTGTCTTGATAACAGCTGTTTGGTCCTTAGTAGCTGAACGAACGTTGGTCATTTGTTTTGCCTTAGTGATGTTAACTGTCAAGTCGTTTTCACGAGAGTTTTCACCGATAATCATTCCTTCGTAAACCTCAGTACCTGGGTTAACAAAGATTGTACCACGCTCTTCGATAGACATGATTGAGTAAGTTGTAGCCTTACCAGCATCGATAGAAACAAGGGCACCACGGTGACGTCCACCAATTTCCCCTGGAATCAATGGCAAGTATTGGTCGAAGGTATGGTTCATGATACCGTAACCACGAGTCATTGACAAGAACTCAGTTGAGTATCCGATCAAACCACGCGCTGGAACAAGGAAGACCAAACGAGTTTGACCATTACCAGTTGAAATCATATCCAACATTTCACCCTTACGTTCAGAAAGGCTTTGGATAACAGATCCTTGGTATTCTTCTGGAGTGTCGATTTGAACACGTTCGAATGGCTCACATTTCACACCATCGATTTCTTTTACGATAACTTCTGGACGAGATACTTGAAGTTCATAACCCTCACGACGCATAGTTTCGATAAGGATTGACAAGTGCAATTCTCCACGTCCTGAAACAGTCCATTTATCTGGTGAATCAGTTGGGTCAACACGGAGGGAAACGTCTGTTTGCAATTCTGCCTGCAAGCGTTCTTCTACCTTACGAGAAGTTACCCATTTACCTTCTTTACCAGCAAATGGTGAGTTGTTGACCAAGAAAGTCATTTGAAGAGTTGGCTCATCGATGTGTAGGATTGGAAGAGCTTCAACTGCGTCTGTCGGAGTAATAGTTTCACCGACAAAGATGTCTTCCATACCTGAAACGGCAATCAAATCACCTGCTTTAGCTTCTTGGATTTCACGACGTTCCAAACCAAAGAAACCGAAGAGTTTTGTAACACGGAAGTTCTTCGTTGTACCATCTAGTTTAGAAAGGGTAACTTGGTCCCCAACCTTAACAGTACCACGGAAGACACGACCGATACCGATACGTCCAACGAAGTCGTTGTAGTCCAAAAGTGACACTTGGAACTGCAAAGGCTCATCTGAGTTATCTACTGGAGCTGGGATGTGATCAATAATTGTGTCAAAGATTGGTGCCATCGTAGCTTCTTGGTCAGCTGGATCATCTGACAATGAAGAAGTTCCGTTGATCGCTGAAGCATATACCACTGGGAAGTCAAGCTGGTCATCATCTGCACCAAGCTCAATGAAAAGTTCTAATACTTCGTCCACTACTTCTGCTGGACGAGCTGATGGTTTGTCGATTTTGTTAACAACTACGATTGGGACAAGGTCTTGTTCCAAGGCTTTTTTCAATACGAAACGAGTCTGTGGCATTGTTCCTTCGTAGGCATCTACGACCAAGACAACACCGTCAACCATTTTCATGATACGCTCAACTTCTCCACCGAAGTCCGCGTGTCCTGGTGTGTCCATGATGTTGATACGAGTTCCGTTGTAGGCAACGGCTGTATTTTTAGCAAGGATGGTAATTCCACGCTCTTTTTCGATATCGTTTGAGTCCATAGCACGTTCAGCCAATTCAGTACGTGCATCAAGCGTTTCTGATTGTTTCAATAATTCGTCAACGAGGGTTGTTTTACCGTGGTCAACGTGGGCGATAATCGCAATGTTACGGATATCTTCTCTTAATTTTGTCATGATTTCCTCTATAATATTCAAAATTTATTTTCTAACTGAACGATTATACCATATTTTCAAGTAAATAACATAATTCAAGCAAGTGTAAATGTTTTCACTGTGCTTTTCTTTTCACGTCAAGCCTTTTCAAAGCAAGCGACTTATGATAAGATAGGCAGAGTATGCGTTTAGATAATTTATTAGCCCAAGAAAAAATCAGCCGAAAAGCCATGAAACAAGCACTTCTCAAAGGGGAAATTCTAGTCGATGGTTGCCCAGCTCGCTCCCTAGCCCAGAATATCGATACAGGGCTACAAGAACTCCTTTTTCAGGACCGAATCATTCGGGGCTATGAGCATACCTATATTATGCTTCATAAACCTGCTGGTGTCGTGACAGCCAACAAAGACAAGGAACTTCCAACCGTTATGGACCTGCTACCACCTGATATTCGGTCTGACAAGCTCTATGCCGTTGGCCGACTGGACCGAGATACGACGGGTCTACTCCTTCTGACCAACAACGGCCCCTTGGGCTTTCAACTCCTCCATCCCCAATATCATGTCGATAAGACCTATCAAGTTGAGGTTAATGGCCTCCTGACACCTGCCCATATCCAAGCCTTTCAAAAAGGAATTGTCTTTTTAGATGGCACTACCTGTAAACCTGCTAGGCTAGAGATTCTATCCGCTAGTCCTTCTTTCAGCCAAGCCTCTATCACCATTTCAGAAGGAAAATTTCATCAGGTCAAGAAAATGTTCCTGTCAGTTGGTGTCAAAGTGACCTCTCTCAAGCGAACCCATTTTGGGCCTTGGAGTTTGGATGAGAATCTTCAAGAGGGAGACTACCGCCCCCTTAACTCAGAAGAGTTGGCAAGCATTCGTGAATTTCTCAGAAAAAGTGGTTAAAAAATGAGCTCGGAAATATCCAAGCTCGTTTTCTTATTTCTCAACTTTGACTTTCCCTTTCCAAGAATCCAAACCATAAGAAAGGATGTAAATCTCAGAAAAACCTTGTTTTTTCAAGTAAAGGGCTGCATTTGTGACACGTTGCGCACGTTGGTTTTCGTAGAGAAGGACCGGTTTATCTTTACGAAGGGCTGCAAGACTAGTCTTCAACTGACTTGAAGGAATATTGCGGGCACCAAGGATATGTTTTCTGTGAAATTCAGCTGGGTCTCGCAAATCAATCAATTGACCCGTACGAATCAAGGCTTCAAACTCCTCATTGTCTACGATTTTAGCCGCACGGCGAATACGAAGATAGTTAAAGCCCATCCACGCCAACATTGCTAGTATAAGTGCCCACAAAATCCAAGTAACCATTAGTTCTTTTCTCCATTTTTCTCAATATAATCCAATTCTACCTTGTGCTCTCTGCGAAGAACCGCTTCTGCTTCTAGATAGTCTAGTTTGTCCATCAACCCTGCATCGTAAATCCGAGAGAGTTCCAGCTTCATCAGTTCAATATCATATAAGCGTTTTCCCATGTAAACAATAATACCAAATCGTTTGAGGAATTGCTGCACATCATAGAATGTTTTCATAAGACTCATTCTAGCAAAATTTTATATTTTTTTCAAGAAGAGACTCACACAATGCTCCTGATTTTCCTATCTTCCTTGGCGATTCTGTCACAAGTATGGTACAATAAAAACATGAGAATTCAACAATTACATTATATTATCAAAATCGTCGAAACTGGCTCCATGAATGAGGCCGCCAAACAGCTCTTTATCACTCAGCCTAGTCTTTCCAACGCTGTGAGAGATTTGGAAAATGAAATGGGTATTGAAATCTTTATCCGCAATCCCAAGGGTATCACCTTGACCCGTGATGGTATGGAGTTTCTCTCTTATGCCCGTCAAGTTGTCGAGCAAACTCAGCTTCTAGAAGAACGCTATAAAAATCCTGTCGCCCACCGCGAACTTTTCAGCGTTTCTTCTCAACACTATGCTTTTGTAGTCAATGCCTTTGTCTCTCTGCTCAAGAAAAGTGATATGGAAAAATACGAACTCTTCCTTCGTGAAACTCGGACTTGGGAGATTATCGATGACGTCAAGAATTTCCGTAGTGAGGTCGGTGTCCTCTTCTTAAACAGCTACAACCGTGATGTTTTAACGAAAATGCTGGATGACAACCACCTGCTGGCTCACCATCTCTTCACCGCTCAACCCCATATCTTTGTCAGCAAGACCAACCCTCTAGCAAAGAAAGACAAGGTGAAACTGGCTGATTTGGAAAACTTCCCTTATCTCAGCTATGATCAGGGAACGCACAATTCCTTCTACTTCTCAGAAGAAATTCTTTCCCAAGAGCATCACAAGAAATCCATCGTGGTTAGTGACCGTGCCACTCTCTTTAATCTCCTGATTGGTTTGGATGGTTATACCATTGCGACAGGGATTTTGAACAGCAATCTCAACGGAGACAACATCGTTTCCATCCCATTGGATATTGACGACCCAATTGAGCTGGTCTATATCCAGCATGAGAAAACCAGCCTATCTAAGATGGGCGAACGCTTTATCGACTATCTACTAGAAGAAGTCCAGTTTAATAGTTGAGAAATAATAAGAACCAATATGTAGGCAAGCAACAACCTACGCATTGGTTCTTTTTATTTATAATTAAAAGTCTCCCCTGCCAACTTATCGGCTAACTTGGGAAAGAGGGTATAAAACTTATGGGCTAGGCTCAACAAAACTGGGAGATTAAGTTCTCGTTTGTTTTTTCCCATAATCTTGACAATCTTTTTAGCTACTGCATCTGGTTCTAGCAGGAAGCGGTCAACAGACTTGAGATAGGTTCCATCTGGGTCGGCTTGGTCAAAAAATCCTGTGCGGATTGGTCCTGGATTAACCGTCGTTACATAGACACCGTAGGACATGAGTTCGAGTCGTAACGCATTTGAAAAACCAATAGCTGCAAATTTGGTCGCTGAGTAAAGGCTGGACTTGACAGTAGCAATCAGACCTGCCATGCTGACGATATTGATGATATGGCCTTTTCGGCTTTCCTTCATACGAGCTGCAAGGCGACGAGATAAATTCATCAAAGCAAAGGTATTGACCTCAAACATCTGGTGAATATCTTGGTCAGAAATCTGGTCAAATTCCTCGAAAATCCCGTAACCAGCGTTGTTAATCAAGACATCAATCTTGCCATAACGAAGATAGAGGTCCGCTACCAGAGTTTCTAGGGCTGAATCATCGGTAATGTCGATTTCAATCAATTCTGCATGGGGATGATTTCCGTAGAGTTGAGCTAATTTTTCCTTATCTCGACCAAGCAAGATAAGCTGGTCTTCTGGTAAAAGTTTGACCATTTCTTGAGCTAAACCACCGCTAGCTCCGGTAATAAGAATAGTAGGCATACTTATCCTTCCTCAATCTTTTAGATTTCCACTTCTTCCAAGTCTTTGACTACATGGACGTTTTCAAAAATTGTGGCCGCATCTTTCTTGAGTTTGCTGATATCTTTTGAGAGAAAACGGGCACTAATATGGTTGAGTAGGAGGCGTTTAGCACCTGCTTCTACTGCGACCTCTGCTGCCTGCATGTTGGTTGAGTGACCATGATTACGAGCTATTTTTTCATCACCCTTGCCATAAGTCGACTCATGGACCAGGACATCAGCATTGACAGCCAGTCGCACACTAGCATTGGTTTTTCGAGTGTCACCTAGAATAGTGATAATTTTACCAGGACGAGGAGCTGAGATATAGTCTGCTGCCTTGATTTCAGTACCGTCTTCAAGAACAACATCCTGACCATTTTTGATTTTTCCAAAAAGCGGGCCAAATGGAACACCAGCAGCCTTGAGTTTCTCAGCATCCAAGGTACCTTCCAAATCCTTTTGCATGACACGATAGCCAACACAGAAAATAGTGTGGTCCAACTCCTCTGCATACACAGTAAATTTATCGGTCTCAAGGATTTTTCCTAGAGAATCTTGGTCGAACTCATGAAAATGAATGCGGTAAGGCAGGCGAGAACCTGACACACGAAGGCTGGTTAAGACAAATGACTTGATTCCCTGAGGCCCATAGATTTCCAAATCTGTCTGCTCTTCATTAGCCTGAAAAGCACGGCTAGAAAGGAATCCTGGCAAGCCAAAAATGTGGTCTCCATGCAGATGGGTAATAAAGATTTTGCTGACCTTACGTGGTCGAATTGTGGTTTCAAGAATACGATTTTGCGTTCCTTCTCCACAGTCAAAGAGCCAAACTTCGTTAATCTCGTCCAAGAGTTTCAGGGCGAGACTTGAAACGTTGCGGGCTTTAGAGGGCTGACCAGCCCCCGTTCCTAAAAATTGAATATCCATTCGATACTTTCTAATTAATCAATATATAACATGGCTGTGCGGTTTTCCGATCGGAAATAGCGCTTGCCAGAAAAAGCAGCAGCTTCTTGCAGTAAATCCTCTTGACTATAGCCTTTAAGACGCTTGCGACCATCAGCCAAGCTTTCCAAATCCGTCAAAGCTGTGAGACTTCTCACACTAACAACTTCCTCGTCCCCGACAGCCTTCATATAAATCTTACCAGACTCTTCAAAGACTAGTTGATGGGGAAAAATTTGCGCAATCTCAAAGAGCAAGTCATCTGAGATTACCTCTTCATTTTCAGAGAAAATTCGAGCCAGACCCTCACTCTCATAACAAAAACCAAAGGATTTTCCAGACAGATTGAGCCGGATAAAAGGCTTGTTTTCAAATGTGAAACTTGGCTCAGCATTGTAGAGATTTAGTTCCTGACTGAGTTCTGCAAAATAATCCGTCGCAGCCTCAGGACTTTTTTTCTGGTAGAGTTCTGCAAAGTAGGCATTGACCACACTTGGCGGAGGCGTGATAAGGGCCAACTGCTCCTGTTCTGTTTTACCAGCTAGAAGCTGATCCAGAAAGACCTTATCCAGACTTGTATAACCTCCATACTTTAGAGCCAAAGTTTTAATATCAGTCATAAAATTCTTCTAACCTCCATTTATTTTTCTCGGAAATGTAGCCTGTAATGACTTCACCGTCATCCTGATAATCGCGTTCTTCCAGAATCGCTACACTTTCCAAATCATGAATCTTGTAAGACTTAGAAAAAGGCACGCGCAGGGTAAATCTCTCAAAAATATCCTTGATTTTCTCTAAAAACAAAGCCTGCAAATTCTCACGACTATCCTCAGACTTGGCAGAAATGAGGGCGTACGGCGTTTGGGTCGGCGTGAAATCCTCCACTAAATCCGCTTTATTATAAAGGGTCAAGCGAGGAATATCCTCCATATCCAAGTCTTTCATGATGGACAGAACCGTTTTTTCATGCTCCTCGTGGTAAGGATTGCTGGCATCAATGACATGAACCAGAAGGTCCACATGCTTGCTTTCTTCCAAGGTTGACTTGAAACTAGACACCAACTCTGTCGGTAAATCTTGGATAAAGCCAACCGTATCAGTCAAGGTAACCTGAAGATTGCCCCCCAGATGGATACTCTTTGTCGTCGCATCTAGAGTCGCAAACAGCTCGTCCGCTTCATACTGGGTCTTACTAGTCAAGGTGTTCATAATGGTTGATTTCCCAGCATTGGTATAACCAATCAAACCAATCTTAAAGGTGCTTGACTCCAAACGTTTTTCTCTGACAGTCGCCCGATTTTTCTCAACCACCTTGAGCTGGCGCTCGATATCTGTGATTTGATTGCGAACACTACGACGGTTCAATTCCAGCTGACTTTCACCAGGTCCACGGGAACCAATTCCCCCTGCCTGACGGCTGAGCATAATTCCCTGACCAACCAAGCGAGGCAAGAGATATTTTAACTGAGCCAAATGCACTTGGAGTTTCCCTTCATGGCTTCGAGCCCGCATGGCAAAGATATCCAAAATCAACTGCATACGATCAATAACCTTAACACCCAGAACTTCTTCTAGATTGACATTTTGCCTTGGAGTCAAGCGGTTGTTGACAATGACAGTGGTAATTTCTTCTGCATCCACCATGAGCGCAATTTCTTCTAACTTACCAGATCCTACAAAGGTCTTGGAATCATATTTTTCACGTTTTTGTCTGTAGCCATCCACTACGACTGCTCCAGCTGTCTTGGCTAGACTGGCCAATTCTTCCATAGAGAGGTCAAAATTGTCCATGCCCTGCAATTCCACACCGATGAGCAGGACGCGTTCCTCTTTTTTCTCCGTTTCAATCATCTAAAAACTCCTCTATCTGGCTTAAAATGCGGTCTTGCACACCAGATTCTCCAATCTGATAAAAGGTGACCTGCATACGATTACGGAACCAGGTCAGCTGACGCTTGGCAAAACGACGGGTCGCCTGTTTAAGACTCTCACTAGCTTCCTCCAAGGTCTGGTCTCCACGGAAATAAGGAAAGAGTTCCTTGTAACCAATCCCTTTAGCAGCCTGTACATCAGCGTGATGATCAAAAAGCCACTTGGCCTCATCCATAAGTCCGGCCTCAAACATCAAATCCACTCGGTGGTTGATACGTTCATAAAGCTGACTGCGTTCATCATCCAAGCAGATAATCAGCGGTTCATACAAGGTCTCTTGATTTTCCAAATCCTGACCAAAATGGGCTATTTCCAAGGCACGCATAGCACGACGACGATTAAACTGAGGAATCTCAAGGCCTGCTTTCTCCACCAGATGAGCTAATTCCTCATCTGTATATGGCTCCAAACTAGCTCGATAAGCTAAAATCTCCTCATGAGGAGTCTCACCACCTAGATGGTATCCTTCAAGTAAACTCTGGATGTAAAGTCCAGTTCCACCAGCTATAATGGCTAGCTTGCCACGGCTGTGAATATCCTCAATAGCTATCTTAGCTTCTGAAACAAAATCAAAAGCCGAGTAAGACTCGGTTACCTCTCTAACATCGATTAAATGATGGGGAACAGCTGCCTGCTCCTCTGGGCTAGCCTTCGCCGTCCCAATATCTAGACCTCGGTAAACCTGCTGACTATCACCGCTCACAACTTCCCCACCAAAGTGCTTGGCCACTTCAATGGCAAGAGCCGTTTTTCCAACAGCAGTCGGTCCAACAATCACAATTATTTTTGTTTTCATCTTTTTTCCTTGAAAAATTCCCATTTTTTCGTTACTATTATTATAACACAAAAAGGTCAGTCAGAAAAATGTGACCTCTTAAGGAGGATGGCTGATTAAGAAGATAAAGGAGGAAGACTCATGGCTAAAGGATTCGCTAAAGGTCTTGTAACAGGTGTCGCAGGAACTGTCGCTGCAGTTGCAGGTGCAGTATACGCATTTAAAAAGAAAGTGATCGAACCAGAAGAGCAAAAAGCAGCTTTCATCGAAGAAAACCGTAAAAAAGCAGCTCGTCGCCGCGTATCACGTTAAGAAACAAAAGAAGTTGGGATTTATTGTCTCAACTTCTTTTTTCTATTCTTTTAAATAGCCAGGTCAAACTTCAACTGGGGCTTAACAGGATCATAATCCACCAATTCAAAATCTTCTGCTTTGATATCAAAGAAATTAGTCCCATCAGGAACATTCAAAACCAAACGTGGTTGGCAGTCAGACGGTTCACGACGAAGCAATTCCTGAGCTTGTTCAAATTGATTGTCATAGATATGGAGGTTGTTGATGAAGTAGAAGAACTTACCAACCTTCCAGCCAAAATGCTTGGCAATCATCATTTGAAGAGCCACATACTGCATAGCATTAATATGATGGGCCACCAACATATCATTCGAACGCTGGGTCAAAGTCGCATCCAGATAGATTTCCCCATCAACACGACGGACATCAAACATGGTTTGAAAGGCGCATGGGAGAAGGCCGTCTGTCTCCTCAAAAGCTTGGTAATCCCAGAGTGATATGATATTGCGGCGGTTCCAAGGGTTGGCTTCCAACTGCTTGAGAAGCTTATTGATGATATCGTGTTTCTTAACAACAGCTCCATAGCGCTCACCAATAGTTCCTGTATCACCTACTTCCCAGTCATTCCAGTAGTGAACATTGTACTTGTCATTAAGCACTTCTAGGCTATTGGACTGGTCTTGGTAGATCCAGAGCACTTCCTTGATGGCGGATTTGATGGCAATAGGACGCAAGGTTGTGATGGGGAATTCCCCCTTTGCCAAGTCATACTCGGCAAATGCACCCGTTACATACTTGGAGTTGGCAACTGTCCCATCCTTGTACTTAGGACGTGCCTGCTCAGAAAAGACACCGTCTTTGAGGATTCGTTCAATATTCTCTTTAAAAATCGTATCTGCTTTTGTCATTTACTCTCACCTCATTTATTGTCCTAACTAGTATAGCATAAAAAAAGAAAGGAGGAAAATCACTCGCTTCTGGAAAGCAATTTTCTCCTTTTTCTATTTTATTGCAATACAAGTGATGCTGCTCCGATAACTCCAGCGTCATTTCCTAGAGTTGCAAGAGCTAGTTTAGTAGTTGTGCGTACTTGTGGGAAGGTATTTTCATCGTAGACTTTTTGAACACCTTGTAGAAGGAATTCTCCCGCAGCTGACACACCACCACCGATAACGATTGTTGATGGGTTTAGGATTGAACCAATGTTAGCACAAGCGATTCCCAAGTAACGTGAGAAGTTACGGTAAACGATCAAAGCAAGATCGTCTCCTTCTTTTGCCAAATCAAAGACAGTCTTAGCGGTTACTTCTTCTCCATTATCAATCAAGCGTTTCAAGGCTGCATCGCCTTCGTATTCATCGGCATAGCGACGAGTCAAGTTGACAATTCCTGTTGCTGAAGCAACTGTCTCAAGGCAACCTTTCTTACCGCAAGTACATGCGATTGGTTGATCAAAGTCAACAGTGATATGACCAAGCTCACCTGCTGCACCAGCAACACCGTGAAGCAATTTGCCTTCAGCGACGATACCGCCACCAACACCAGTACCGAGTGTCATAAATACAACATCTGGTTGGTTATCACCAGCCCCCATCCAACGCTCACCAAGAGCAGCTACGTTGGCATCATTATCGATGAAGAATGGAATACCCAAGGCCTTTTCAATCTTCTCTTTAATTGGTTGAAGGGTTTTCCAGTTGAGGTTGTAGGCACCGATAACAGTCCCTTTTTCACGGTCAACCACACCTGGTGATCCCATCCCAATTCCTTGGAAGTCCGCTGCTGCCAATCCAAGCAAGTCCAAACGATGCTGAATAGACTCAATCATATCATCTACAATGTGGCTTCCTTCATCCAAAATATTTGTCTTGATAGACCATTTTTCTTGGATTTCTCCCTCTTGAGTTAAAATTGCAAATTTGATAGAAGTTCCACCAAGGTCAATCCCAATAATCTTTTGACTCATCATATTCTCCTTTTTAATTATGAATTAATTGAAAATGCTTACAGTACTAGTATAACAAAATTCACTCATTTATGCAAAGGTTTGCATTAACTTTCTAGATTTTATCCTTACTTATGGTTTCCATAGACCTGAAGCATCTACATAGTAGCGGCCTCCATCAACTCGCTCATTTTTAGCCATTTTACCATCTGATTTCAAATAGTAGTTTCCTTGCCATGCATTGCGAGCATAAGAACCATCTGATTTCAAGTAATACCAGACTTGATAAGAAGAGTCATAAACCCACTCACCTTGTGCCATTTTACCGTTTGATTTAAGGTAATATGCTCCTTGCCATGCATTTTTTGCGTAAGAACCATCTGATTTCAAATAATACCAAGCTTGATAAGAAGAGTCATAAATCCATTCACTCTGTGCCATTTTACCATCAGCTTTCAGGTAATAGCTTCCCTGCCATGCATTTTTCACTGGATTTCCATTTCCATCAAAATAGTACCAAGAACCGTCCTGCTTAACCCAACCACTTGCTGTGGATGAAGTTGTATCAGTTTGAGTTGTAGCCGCTTGTTTTGCTTTAAAAGCACCCTTAGGAGCATTTTTCAATTCGCAAGCCACACCATCATGATCGCGGTCTAACTTGGCAGAATAACCAGGGTCTCCCTCGTGAATATCCGAGTATCCATTCGCCCAAGCTTCTTTACAACTAGAAAAATGAATGTTTTCTTCTGCTAACACAGGTTGTGAAAACAAGGCTAAAACCGGCAAGGTAGCCAGACTCATTTTTAAAAATAGACGTTTATTCATCTCTTTCTCCTATAACGATGTTATCGATTTCACTATTATTTTATCAAACTTATTTCAGCAATTCAAGGAAACGTTTAATCTGTTCAGCAAACTCTTTTGGTTTTTCCTTATTCAAAACATGAGGGCCGTCCGGAATAATCTGAAATTGGGATTCTGATATTAGTTTATGAAGACTTCTCATAGAACTAAGATTCGGTTTATCTTTGCTACCACAAATTAGTAAGGTTGGATAAGAACAAGTTCTTGATATATCAGTTAAATCAAGTGTCTTCAATTCCTCAGAAACTCCGACCATAAGAACTTTGTCTGCTCCCTGTTTTTCAAATACTCTTTTGGGAAGTAATTTAAATATCAGCAATTGAACATAAAATAGGATATTCCCTGCTAATTTTAGCGGGCATCCTGATAGAACCAAAGCTCGAAGATTTGATAAATCATAACTGGAAAGTTCTAGTGCAAGGGCAGCACCTAAGGACAATCCAACCAAAATAAAAGGTTCTGTCTCTTGAGCTAGATGCTGATAAACCCGCTCTTTAGCTTGTTGATAGTTGCTAACTCCAGAAGGAAATAACTCAATAGCCTCAGAAGGATAATCTGTCAGTAGATTCCGAACTTCTTTCCAACTCTCTGCTGACTGCCCTAGGCCATGTAAAAATATTAATTTCATTTAGTTCTCCCTTACTGACAACTCATACAAGCCCCTGACTGCATTACAGCCGTAAATAGCTTCTGCTCGGGCTAAGTCTTTTAAAGTCAAGACTCTCTCTTCTACCTGTCCTGTTTCCAGCAAGTGCTGACGGTAAATTCCTGGCAAGATTCCCAGTCGGATAGGCGGTGTGTAGAGTTTCCCATCCATTTTCAGAACCAAATTTCCGATAGAGGTTTCAAGTAATTCTCCTCTTACATTATGGTAAATCTTCTCTTGTTCCCCTAGGCTCAAATGAGGTCGGTGGCTTGTTTTAAAATAGGTAAATGCTTGTTGCAAATTGGCTTCCTGCAGACAAAGTTTGGACTGACAAAAAATTGGACTAAGGGGTGTTAATATTTGACGATCTACTTCTATCTCTCCAGACTTGCCGAGAGAAATTCGCAAGCGGTAATCTTGATTATCATCACAAGCCTGACACTCTTCCTCTATCTTTTGTCTCAAAATTTCTGGGGCAAAAGGATAAGCAAAATATCGACTAGCTTTTCTCAACCTTTCTATATGTTGATTCTCAAACAACAAGTTCTTCTGGCTGATTTTCCCTGTAGTAATCAGTTTGAAACGAGCTTGTTTACGATAGAGAACGGCTGCCTTTTGATGAACCTCGCGGTATTCAGATTCCCAAGTACTATCCCATGTAATACCTCCGCCAACTCCATAGATAGCTTGCTCCTTGTAGAGTTGAATGGTCCGAATAGCAACATTGAAAATTCGTCGTCCATTTGGAAGCAGGAGACCAATCGTTCCACAGTAGACTCCGCGCGGTTGTGGCTCCAAGTCCTTGATGATTTCCATAGTCGCAATTTTTGGAGCTCCCGTTATGGAACCGCAAGGAAAGAGAGAACGAAAAATTTCTACAAGGTCAACATCCTCTCGCAACTGACTCTTGATGGTCGAGGTCATCTGCCATACAGTAGAATACTGCTCTACCTGACACAGACGCTCCACGTGCTCACTTCCCACTTCAGAAATACGGTTCATATCATTGCGCAAGAGGTCCACGATCATCATATTTTCAGAGCGATTTTTGGGATCCTGTTCCAACCAACTGGCCTGCTCCAAGTCTTCTTGGTCAGTCATGCCACGCTGAGTCGTTCCCTTCATTGGTCGCGTTGTCAACTCGCGGCCATTCTGCTCAAAAAAGAGCTCTGGGCTCATGGAAATCACTGCCATCTCGTCATGTTCAACATAAGCATTGTAGCCCGCCTCCTGCTCTACCACCATACGATTATAGATGGCAAAAGGATTGGCAGACAACTCCTGCTTGAGTTGGACGGTGTAGTTGACCTGATAGGTGTCTCCCTGCCGCAAATGATGATGAATCTGGGCAATCGCCTTTTCATAGTCCTCTGCAGATGTTACTTCCTGCCAATTTGAAGGCAAATCAACCTCATCATAAGTCAGAGGAATAGGGGATGTTTCTACGCTGTCATGAACAGTAAAATATAGCAGGTACTCTCCAAGTAAAGGAGCTTTATGAACTGCTAATTTCTCCTCAAAAGCAGGTGCAGCCTCGTAGCTGACATAGCCCACCACATAGTAGCCTTGCTCTTGGTAGCTTTCCACTTGTGCCAACAAATCTGCCACTTCTGCTACATTTCTCGTTTTCAACTCTTTAATGGGCTGGGTAAAGGTGTATCTCTCCCCCAAAGCCTTAAAATCAATCACTGTTTTTCTATGCATATTTCAAGTATAGCATAAAATAAGAAAACCCTCATCCACAAAGCAGATGAGAGATTTCGATTATTTAAAGATTGAAGTTTTAAAGCTATTTGTTTGTTGAAGAAGTTTCTTGAAGATTTTTTCTTTAAGTGCAACGGTATTATCAAATTTAACTGAACCATTATTAAGAGTTGCTTTATCTTTATCAACGGCAGCAGCAAATGCATTCTTCAAGTCTTCGTAACTACTGTATGTAGTACCGTCGATTGTAACAGGGTTAAATCCTGCTTTAGCTTTATCAACAACTTCTTTGAAGTATTCTTTCTTCCAATCTTCTAGAGTATTAAATTTACCATCAGAAACTTTCTTAATGATAAAGTCATCACCTAGGGTAGCATGACCTGCTTGTTTAGACTCATTTTTCAGCATGTTAGAAGCATAATTTAGGAAGCCTTTTTCATATCCAAAGTAACCCCACATACGGAAGGTGTTATGTTTGAATGACATTGCTCCTGGAGCACCTTCACTCGTATTACCACCATAGATACCTGCAGTGATAGGCACAGTTACATAAGCAGAACCGAATCCAGTTGGGTCATACTGACCATTACCAGGACCGTGCTTAGTCATGAAGTTTTTCTCTACTAAGTCGTTAACAGATGTTAAATGATATTCTTTTTCTTCTGCATTTAAATCTCTAACGTTGTCGTATTGGTTCTTCGTATTAGCTCCACGAAGTTTCTTATCTACTTTCTTGAACCAAGCGTTGTTTAGTTCTTTACTGCCTTTATCAATGACAGCTTCTCCTTCAAGATAATCAAGAAGCATAAGCGTATCATTGAAACCTTTCATGTAATGATCGATTTCAGCGCGAGAAGTAAGGTCATTTGGATTTGTGTTGTACCATTGATTTCCATCGTTTGGACGTTCGTAGGCCATGTTCAATCCTAGTGCTTTAAAGTCACCGTTTGGACTTGTTTCAGCAGGCGATTGCAACATACCTTGTGCAAATGCTTCTAGGTCAGTACCTTCACGGTGTCTTGAACCACCTAAATAAACCATACGGTCATTTACGTGAGTCGTTTCGTGAGTGAAAGCTGAGATACCAAAGTCACTAATCATATCCGTCACCATAAAGAAGACTGAATCATCTTTATATGGATTACCGTAGATACGAGCTACAGCTCCCATACGCCAGTCAGTTGCGTGGTAACGACCTGTTGGTCCGTACAATTCACGGATAGGCGCTACATCCTTACCACTATTCGTATGTCCATATTTATCTGTGCTGATTCCTTTATAGTTTTGGTTATCAAGTACTGGTGTTGGCACCATGTTATTGCTCTTAAGCAGTTGATTACGAACTTTATCTAATGATAAACGAGACCAGAAGTCTAGGTAATTTTGTTGACCTTTAGCGACTTTATTGATTTCAGCTTTGAATGCTTCGCGTTCTTCTGCAGTATTCTTACCGTATTTTTCAAAGGAACTGTAAGCCATAGTATTATATGTTGAGATTAAGAACATATGCGCATCTTTCAAGTTAAGAAGTGGTAAAATCATCTTACCGTGCATATCGTTGTTTAATCCCTCGTAAGCTCTGTGTTTCTTATCAGCAAATTCAGGAGTTGTTGTTTTTGGTTCAACGACATATACATTATCTTTAGTCGCTTTTATGAACCAATCATTTAAGTCTGTATCACTTGTGAATAGACGCATATTATAGTCTAAGAAACTGTTTAACTCGCCTATACCGATGACTCCACCGATCGTTTCGCGATAAGCTTCTAAAGTTCTATCACCCTTAATGTTACTTTCTTTAGAACCAACCTTAATCAAGAAGTCTAACACACCAACATTCTTACCGTAGAAGTCAGGTTTGAATAGCATTAATTCTTTAATATTAAAGTCATCGAATTTAACTCCGTAGTAGCGGTTGAGGTAAGACAAACCAAGAAGAACTGCGGCCTTATTGTCATCGATTTTCTTAATCAAGGCACGTTTTGCAGCTTCATCAGTGTTAAGCTGGTGATCTTCATTTTCTACTAACTTCGTAACGAATTGAGTCAGATTATCTTTAACGTACTTGAAGCTTTCTTCTAAGTACAAATCCTTAATTGCATTAACTTTATTGCCACCAGTTCTACCCAAGTGTTGGTAAATCGGATCAGATTGTAATTCTATTGGACTTAACTTGCTTTCGATAGCACTGATTAAATCTGTACGATCTTTAACCACCATATTTGGTGTATAAACGACTTCACCAAGCTCAGCGACACTGTATTCTTTAACTTGTTTCACTTTAGAGTCTTTCGGTGAAATTGTTAAGATTTCTTTTGTCTTATCTGCGTAGTGAACCATAATATGGTCAGCATCTGTAAGGTCTGTGACAAAGTCATTGCCTTTCATTGCAGTTACAGACAATACTTCTTTAGTTAACAAGTTTGAACCTTCTGCAAGCTTGTTCCCTTGGTTGACAATCCATTCTTTATTGTAGAATGGTTGAAGTTTTTCAACATTACGGTATGCAAGCTCACGAGAAGCATCGTAGTCATCGATGTTTTTATATTGATCAGCTTTACTTACAATATTGTTCAGTTTATCTTCAATAGGAAGTGTGCTTTCGAATTTATCAGCAGTGATTCCCATTTTAGCAATTAATTCATCAGCTTTTTCTTTAGTTATGCTAGGAATTTTTTTAGAATTATTATAAGTTGTTTTACCTTCACTTACACCCTCAACACTGTAGTTGCGCTTCGTTCTAGAGTATGTAAAGTAATCATCAGCATCAATATCAGAATGACCAAAGACCATTTCACCAGTCTTAACTTTCATCATAGTGATGTTGTCTTCTATAGCCCCTAGTGCCCAGTTAGTCCCTAGCAGTCCACCAGACATAACGGCTTCTTTGAGTTCAATAGAGCCTTTTGCTACAGAGTTTCGAAGAGTACCTTCTTTACCTAAAGTATTGTTGTTGCCACCGTTTTGAGATGAATATACAATTCCGGCAGCTTTAGCTTTGTTACCTGTGATTTCAGCATCAACATAAGCTTTTTCTACAATACCTTTCCAGTTTTCACCGACGATACCTGTTAAGTAACCACCTCGATTTCCAGCAGCGTGTACTTTACCGATAAATGCAACGTTACTTAATTTTCCACTACCATCAATTTTATTGATAACACCAGATACATCATTATTACCAACAACGTTACCTGTTACTTTAATGTTCTCTACAGTCGCATTATTTTTGATAACATTCGCTAGCGGTGCAATCCTATCAGTCCCTGGCATGTCGATATTTACATTTTCAAGTAGTAAATCTTTAACAGTACCACCGACAATATCACCGAATAAAGGTCTGTTCATATTGCTAATGGTAAATTTATTACCGTCAGTGCTTGTCAATGTTCCTTTGAAAGCATTAGTAACATAAGATTTTCCTGCTGGTTTAACGTTAGCAGCATTGATATTGCTACCAAGCTTAAATGTGCCAGTCGGGTCTTTTTGAATAGCTTTTACAAGGTCGTCAAAGCTATAATATACATCACCTTCGTGTGTTTTTTGTTTTTCAAAGTAATGAACATACTCTTCGCTAAGTGTGTTATCAGCATTCCGTTGAATCAAATCAGGTGCTTTGGCAGTAACTTTGTATAAAGTTTTTCCGTCTTTTTCTACTTCTTCAATCTTATCAACAGCCAGTCTTGTTATTTTATTGTCATGAGTGGTCACTCGTAAATAAAGTGGAGCAACATCAGCTGGTTTTGCTGTCAATAAACTAGTATCTGTTTCATTACCATCAGCGTCCACACTCATCAAGCTTGTTTCTTTGATGTTTTTGATTTCAACTTTTTTGAGGTCAATTCTTAGCGGTTCTTCCTTCAGAACCTCTTCCTCATCACCCTCACCACGGTCATAAACCATCTTCGTTTCAAGTTTATAATCCTTGTAGTACTGTAAATCTGTCAGGGTAGTTGTCAAGTCATCTGGTGAAACATTCAAGGTTTTGACAATCTCATCACCTTTTTTCAGAGTTAAGGTAATAGATTTAATGGCTGCCTTACTTGGATTTTCTAGACTATATTTAACATCTGAAGTCCGTTTCAAATCCTTAGGCTCAACTGCTGTGATGGTCAATACTGGTTTTTCAAAGCTCTTGGTACCACGTTTCAAAATTTTGTCTTGAGGTGCCTCAAGGATTTCCTCTGTAACTTTCGGAGCGTCCTCTGTTTTAACTCCCTTAATGGTATTAAAGGTCTTGGTGATTTTTTTCTGGCCTTCTTTTCCTTCTTGAGCTACAACTTCTAAGCCTTTTTTCAGTTGGTCATCTTCTTTAACAACTTCCTTAAATGGAATCTTTTCAAGACTTTCTTCTACAAGAGTTCCTTCAATTGGTTTTGTCCCACGACTTACCTGTTGGTTTACAGGCTCCTTGGCAACTTCTGTACTAGTTGAAAGAACTTGGTCAGTTTTAACACCTTCTACTGTTTTATAAGTTGTTTTAGTAACTTGACTACCTTTTTCACCATTTCTTACGACAGTTTCTTCGTCCGTATACTTAGTTGGATCCTCAGTCGTTTCAGTTTTGTAGTCAATTTCTGTAGTTGATTCTTCGACAAGGGTTCCCTCAGTTACCTTATACTCAGGTAACTGATCTTGAACAAGTGCTTGACCTTCCTTACCTGCCTCTTGGGTTCCTTTAGACTCTACTTTAGCCTCTGGTAGTTCGGATTGCGTTAAGGATTGACCTTCCTTACCTACCTCCTGAGTTCCTTTAGACTCTACTTTAGCCTCTGGTAATTCCGGTTGAGTTAAAGCTTGTCCTGTCTTACCTTCTTCTTGGGTTCCTTTGGCTTCTACTGGAGCTTCTGGTAATTCAGGTTGCGTTAAGGATTGACCTTCCTTACCTACCTCTTGAGTTCCTTTAGCTACTTGGTGACTTGGTTCGGCTTGTGGTACTGGAGTTGGAGCAGGTTGCACCTCTTTCTTAGTTCCGACTGCAATGACTTGCGACACAGGATTTTGAACCACTTGGTCTTCAATGACTTCTCTAACTTCTTGACCATTGACCATCGATACTTTAGTTACAAGGCGACGCTGACCCTTTACTCCAGCTGTGACGATACGAGTCTGTCCTTCTGCTAGATTCGCATCTGGGTTTGTGACCGTTTCAAAAGGAATCTCAACCAAGCTCTCTTCCTGTCTAACCTGAGGGCTCTCAGAAACTGGTTTTTCTTCAATCGCAGGAGCAACTGGATTCTCTACTACAGGTTTTTCGACGGCAATTTCCGAAGCAACAGCAGGTCTTTCTTGAACGACTTCTGTTTTCTCGATTTCTTTTGAACTTTGCTTTTCGACTGGCAACTGAGACTGTTCAGCTGAAGCTGGTCTTGATGGATGGAGTTCTGCTTCCTTGAAGTATCCAATGTATTCATAACCATCAATGTGGATAATCCCTTCAGCCAAGCCTTCATGTGTAGAGGCTGAAATAGTCTGGTTATAAGAAAGTAATTCTTTATTTTCAAATGCAAATGTCCCGTAAGGCACAAAGGTGCTGGCTCCTAAAGAACCAATCAGAAGAACACCTAGAACCTCTTTGCGACCTTTTTTGGACACCAAAAAGACTGCTAGTGAGGCCGTTGTCAAACCAAGACCTGCCAAGGCTAGTTCCTTACTTCCTGTGTATGGAAGTTGTTGACTGTTAGTTGCCTTCTTACGATAAACTACATAAAGAATATCATCATCTTGAAATTCTGTAGGAACCTCATGGTGAATCAGGGCTTTTTCAGACTCGGTCAACTCCTGCTCCGCCAGATAACGGTAATGAACATTATGAGCACCTCCGACTTCATTGGCTTGCACCTTATCCACTGAAAGGGTACTAGCACCAAAAAGGAAGGCCCCGATTGCTACAGGACCTACCCCAACAGTTAGCTTACGAATCGAATATTTGGTGATTTTTTCTAGTTGTTGTTTTGTTTTTTTCATTCTCACGACTTTCTGATAGAATCTTGTGGATAATGCGCACGCGCACCTCCAATTAATTTTGGACGGCTAGCAAGAGCCGTTACATGGGCATGCCCAATTTCTCTCAAAAGAGGGCGAATCGGAACCTGAACATGCTTGACATGCATGCCAATTGCAGTGTCTCCGATATCCAATCCAGCATGAGCCTTGATAAATTCAACCTCAACTGGATCTTGCATAAATTTGAAGGCTGCCAACTGACCTGACCCTCCTGCATGAAGGGTAGGAAGGACACTGACCATTTCCAGACCAAACTGCTCTGCCACCTGACGTTCAACGACGAGGGCCCGATTGACATGTTCACAACCTTGAACAGCTAGATGAATTCCTTTTTCCTCTAGGATATCTAGGATGGTCTTCACGATGATTTCCCCAATTTCTTGGCTAGATTCCTTGCCAATCTGACCACCTATGACTTCACTAGAAGAAAGGCCCAAAACAAAGATAGATCCTTGCTTCAAATTGGCCTTTTCTAATACATCTTTTACAATCTGGCTTGTTTCTCTTTGAATGTCTTTTTCCTTCATACTTGATACCTCTTTTGTCATTATCTATCATATCGTTTTTTCTACTTTTTAGCAAGATAGACAACCTAGAAAGCTTGCCCAATTACGCATAAAACTCCCAGAATTGACTGGGAGTTAGCTAGTTTCTATTCTATTTATGTATATTTCAACCGTCGTCCCTTTTGAGGGGGCAGAATCGATTTTCATCTGGTAATCTTCTCCAAAGTGAAGTTTGAGCCGTTGATCAACATTTTGAAGACCAACTCCCCCACGTTTGAGTTGACTTTGACTACTATCACTAGTAGCTTGGAAGCCAACTCCATCATCCTCAATACGGATGACCAATCCTGAATCCTGTTTCTGAACAGAAACTCTAATATGTCCCTGACCTTCCTTTTCCTTAATGCCATGGTAAAGAGCATTCTCTACAAGAGGTTGTAGGACCAGCTTGGGCAAAACTAGCTTATCAAAGGCAGGATTTTCATTAATTTCGTATTCCAGTTTATCTCCATAACGTTGTTTCTGGATAAAGAGATACTGGCGGACATGATTGATTTCGTCAGACAGGCAAATCAAATCCTTGCCTTGATTGAGAGCCAAGCGGAAATAGGTCGCCAAGGACTTGGTCACCTGCACCACACGCTGACTATCCTGAAATTCAGCCATCCAGATAATAGTGTCCAAGGTATTATAGAGGAAATGCGGATTAATCTGACTCGACAAGGCTTGAAGTTCATACTGACGGGTTGTTTCTTCCTGCCTGCGAACATCTGCCATCAGCTGATCAATCTGATCCAACATGGCATTGAATTGACGAGACACTTCTCTCAGTTCATAAGCACCAGCTTCCTTAGCACGAAGATTCTGACCACCAGAAGCAATTTCCAGCATAGTTTCTCTCAAGTCATTCAGAGGAGCAATCCAGCGTTTAAGACTAAACCACACCAAGCAGAGACAGGCGAGAAGTGATGTGACACTAGCCCCAAGCAAGGTCCACATAAGTTGACTCCGAACCTGGTCTAACTTCTCCAACGAAGACACGCCAAGCACCGTCCAATCAGTTCCAGCAATCTTTTCTTGACTGACATAGGATTGGTGGTCTGGAGTGTAACCCTGCCCTGTCTTAATATAGGGTTTCATGGCCTCCATTTCGCTAGACGAACTATAAACTGTATGTTGAGGATGATAAACAAATTCATGGTTTTCATTGATGATAAAGGCAAAGCCCTGCTGACCCAACTGGAGTTGATTTAGATAGGCTTCCAGAGTTTCATAAGAAATATCCAAACGAAGCACACCCAGATTAGCTCCCTTTGCATCAACAAGTTCCTGAGTGACAGAAATGACCCACTGGCTATCTGATTTACGAGCTGGTGTCAAAACTGGCATGGCTCCCTGATGAATGGCCTTTTGGTACCAATCCTCAGCCATCATATCAGAAGAAGTTTTCATCTGCACACTATCATCTGTAGAAATGACCTGACCTGATTTGGTGACCAGTACAACAGCTTTCAAATCTTGGTCTGCCTTCAAGATAGTCAAAAATAGATCTCGAATTCCCTTGACCTTGTCTTGACTGGGATTCTCAGCATAGGATAAAACATCTGCCTGCTGGGTCAAACTAGTCGAGGTGGTTTCTAATTTTTTGATATAAGACTGGATAAAGTGGCTAGTTTGGCTGATAGTCGTTTGACTATTGCCTTCAATGGTAGCCTCAATGGCTGAAGAACTAGATTGATAGTAGAAAGTCCCAACCAGAGCTAGGAGAATGAGAAAGACCAGAAAGATGGAAATCACCATTCTGACTAGGAGAGAAGAACGCTTCATCGACCTTCCCCCTTCTTAAACTGACGAGGTGTCACACCTGCAATCTGTTTAAAACGTTGGGTAAAGTAATTCATATCTTCAAAGCCAACCTTTTCTGCTATCTCGTAAATCTTCAGATCTGTAGTCAAAAGCAAGAGCTTGGCTTGTTTGACACGTTCTCTCACCAGATAATCCTGAAAAGGCAGGCCCAACTCTTTCTTAATCAAAGAACTCAGATAAGTCGGACTAAAGCCCAAGTCACTGGCCAAAGACTTTAAACTAAACTGACTATCAGCCAGATGGGACTGGATTTTCTGGGCCATATTTCCCTCAAACTTATCAGTCAATAAATCTTGTAACTGCTCTTCTTTCTCTTCCTTGTCCAACTTTTGCTTGATTTTCCCCAACATTTCCTCAATATCCTGACGAGAAAAGGGTTTGAGTAGGTAGTCATCCACACCGAGTTTGACAGCAGACAGGGCATAATCAAAATCATCGTAGCCTGTCAAAAAAACTAGATGAACCTGAGGATAGGCTTCTCGGACCAGACTGGCCAACTGGATGCCATTCAGCTGAGGCATATTGATATCGGTTAAAATAATATCTGGCACCTGTTTTTGGACCAAGTCCCAAGCCTGTCTTCCATTTTCAGCCTGACCAATGATTTCCATATCGTAGGCTGCTACATTGACCAGCTTGGTCAAACCTTGTCTTACCAGATATTCATCTTCTACGATTAAGATTGTATAGGTCATGCTTCTCTCCTTTGTCACTTACTAGTATCAGTATAGCAAAATTCTCCTCTAACTGCTTAGGAAAGCCCTCTTAATCAACATAATCTAGTAAATAAGCATATCCTTTTTCTTCCATTTGGGCTTTGGGAATAAATCGAATAGAGAGACTATTGATACAGTAACGTAAGCCACCCTTGTCCTGTGGTCCATCCGTAAAGACATGACCAAGGTGAGAATCTCCAACTCGGCTCCGCACTTCCATGCGTGTCATATTGTAAGACTTATCTTCCTTGTAGGTGGCGACATCTGGACTGATTGGTTGGGTAAAACTAGGCCATCCACAACCAGACTCAAACTTATCCTTTGATGAAAAGAGAGGTTCGCCAGTTGCCACATCCACATAGATACCAGATTCAAATTTATCCCAGTAGCGGTTTGAAAAAGCTCGTTCTGTTTGATTTTTCTGGGTAACTGCATACTCCTCAGGTGCCAAGGTCTTTTTCAATTCCTCATCACTTGGTTTGGGATATTTGCTGGCATCAATTACGGGATAGGCTGCCTGATTGACATTGATATGGCAGTAGCCATTTGGATTTTTTTTGAGATAGTCTTGGTGGTAATCCTCAGCCACTACAAAATTTTTCAAGGTCTCCTTTTCAACTGCTAGAGGTCGATCGTATTTCTTAGCCACCTCATCAAAGACTTGGTTAATCACCTCTAAATCCTTGTCATCTGTGTAATAAACACCAGTACGGTACTGGGTTCCCACATCATTTCCTTGTTTATTTTTGCTGGTTGGATTGATAATGCGGAAGTAATGAAGCAGGATTTCCTTGAGAGAAATTTGATTAGCATCATAGGTAACATGAACAGTCTCCGCGTGACCTGTTTGGTTAATCAATTCGTACTTGGTTGTTTCCCCTCTACCATTTGCATAGCCTGAAACGGCATCTGTCACACCGGGAACGCGTGAGAAATATTCCTCAACTCCCCAGAAGCATCCCCCAGCCAGATAAATTTCGTGCAAGTCTGCATCTTTACTAACTTCTGTTTTTTTCACTGTTTTTCCTCCTTGGCTAACTGATGCTTTCTCAATTTGCGAGCTATCTGTCTGCCCTGCATTTCGCATCAATAGAAAATAGAAACCGCTTATGGCTAGGAAAAAGATTCCTGCCAAGACAAACAATTTTACTTTATCATTCATGACCTTTCTCTACCCCATTTCTTTCAATGTCTTTAAAATCATATCCTTATCCATAAAACCTGGTTGCGTTTTGACCAGCTTGCCTTCCTTGTCTATAAAGGCTTGAGTTGGGTAAGAACGGACACCATAACTTTCCAAAAGTTTTCCTGATAGGTCAATTAAAACTGGAAAATTTTTATAATCCAAGCCCTTGTACCAGTTCTTAAAGTCTGCTTCTGCTTGTTCACCTTTGTGTCCAGGAGAGACCACTGTCAAGACAACATAGTCGTCTCCAGCATCTTTAGCGATTTCATCCGTATCTGGAAGACTGGCTAGACAGATGGAACACCAAGAAGCCCAGAATTTGAGATAGACTTTCTTGCCCTTGTAATCAGACAAGCGATAGGTCTTGCCGTCTACTCCCGTTAGTTCAAAATCAGCAACTGCCTGACCTTTACTCGCAGTTTGTGAACTGACTTGTTCTGTTTTTATTTGCTCCTTCATAGTAGCTTCGTCTGACATATTTTTAGCCGAACAGGCTGCCAAGCAACAGATTGAGCCTACTCCAAGGAGACATGTTTGCCATTTTTTCATTTCTTCTTCCTCTCTATTCAAATAATGTAGTCAAAATAGAAGCATTTCCCAAAAGCACCAAGATTCCCATTACGATAATGAGCAAACCACCCACTTTTTTGAGGGTTACGAGGTAGGGATGAAGTTTTCGGAAATGTTTCAAAACATAGCTGGAGGCAAGAGCTAGAACCAAAAATGGTAGCGCCAAACCCAGCGTATAGATTAACATGAGACCAGCTCCCTGCCAAGCACCTGAGCCACCTGAAGCCACCAAGGCTAAAACAGAGCCCAGAACCGGTCCCACACATGGCGTCCAAGCAAAACTAAAGGTCAGCCCCAGTAAAAATGCCTGACTATAGCCCTTACCCTTTTGCCCCTGTCTCTGTAATTGTAGCCTTCTTTCCTTGTAGAACCCCTGAAAATGTAAGACTTCCATCTGGTGCAAGCCCAAAAGAATGATAACCGCACCCGTCACATACTGAAACCAAGAAGCATACAGTAAATTGCCTAAAAAACCAGCCCCATAGCCTAGTAAGATAAAAACAAAGGATATCCCTGCTATAAAGACCAAAGTTCGCAATAGACTAACAAGTGAGATTGAACATTTGCCACTAGAAGCCTGAGCACCATCTTTGTCATCCAATAAGACTCCTGCATAGACCGGTAACAAGGGTAAGATACAAGGAGAAAAGAAGGAAAGAATTCCAGCAAGAAAAACACTGATAAAAAAGATTATATTATCCATTGCCTTCCTCCATTCTTTGATTTGATAGGACTATTATAGCCCCAACACTCCAGAAAAAACAGGGATAATGATAGGGAAAAATAGGAATTTAATCAGGTTATGTAAAAAATGTTGCAAAAAAAGCCAGACAAAGTCTGACTTTGATGGAAACTGAAAAGAAAATTCACTAGTCTTCCCTACTTATCTGATAATAAATAAGGTCCGCACTATAGCCTTTTCTCTCTACACCATTGGTAATAGTCTTGAGATAGGAAATTCCAGCCTTCTCCATGACACGACCTGAAGCTGGATTGAGACTGGCATATCGTGCTCTGACATCTTGAAAACCTGCTTGAGTAAAACAAAAGTCCAAGACAGCTTTCAAGGCCTCTGTCATCATACCATGACCCCAGTATTTCTTGCCTAGCACATAGCCAATTTCACAAGAAGAATCGTTCTCATCTATTGTAACGATACTGATATCTCCAATTACTTGTTTTGGGTCTTCTTTGAGGCAAATGGCCCATTTGTAATAGTTGGGATTTGTATAGGAGGCAACCCAATTACGAATGGAGTTTCGAGTCACATCGACATCAGGATGAGGATCCCAGGTGACGTAGGTTAGATTCTCAGCAGATGAAGCCCAATTCTGAAACATGGCTTCTGCATCACTTTCCACAAATCTTCGCAAGATTAAACGATCTGTCTGTAACGTTTGCGTACCGATTGATTTCATGACACTACCTCGCTTTCTGATAGATGATTCTCTGCCCAACCTCAATTTAAATTTACTTTGCTTTTGAATTTCAAGGTAATAAACTAAAAAGGTCCACCGGACCTACTCTCACTTTTTTATTTCAAGGTGAGAGGCTGAAAACCTCCACTGGAGGTGCCTCGTTTTCCTATTTTTACACTCGGGGTAAAAAGGTCCCCCGGACCTTCTCTCACTTTCTTATTTCAAGGCGAGAGGCTGAAAACCTCCACTGGAGGTGCCTCGTTTTCCTATTTTTACACTCGGGGTAAAAAGGTCCCCCGGACCTTCTCTCACTTTCTTATTTCAAGGCGAGAGGCTGAAAACCTCCACTGGAG